>DQGU01000128.1:5952-17259 GCA_003524565.1 Rhodospirillaceae bacterium | reverse complement strand
GCGAAAGCCCTCTCCGGCTTATACCTGTTTGATTTCTTGTTCTTTGTGGGCGAGCGCGTCGTCGATTTTCTTGACCCAGGTGTCGGTCATTTTCTGGATACGCTCTTCGTTTTTCTTCTGCTCGTCTTCGGACATCTTGCCGTCTTTTTGCAGTTTCTTGACGGTATCCATACCCTCGCGGCGGATGTTGCGCACGGCAACGCGGCCGGCTTCGGCGTATTTGGCGGCGACTTTCACCAGCTCCACGCGGCGCTCTTCGGTCAGGCCCGGCAGCGGTACGCGGATGAGCGTACCCGCCGGCTGCGGGTTGAGGCCGAGGCCTGCGTTGGCAATCGCCTTTTCAACGGATTTTGTGTTGTTGGCATCCCATACTTGCACGGTCAGCAGGCGCGGTTCAGCCACGGCGACGGACGCGACTTGGTTCAGGGGCATTTTTGCACCGTAAACTTCGACCACAACGGGGTCGAGCAGGTTGACGGAAGCGCGGCCCGTGCGCAGGCCTGCGAATTCTTTGCTGAGGGAGTCGAACGCGCCTTGCATGCGGCGTTCAAGGTCGTTCATGTCGATGTTATCCATTTTGAACCTCTTTTGCTACGATGGTATATGCGCCACGTCCCTGCATCAACTCGGCGAAAGCGCCCGGCTGTTTGATGGAGAAAACGATGACGGGGATATTGTTTTCACGCGCCAGCGAAATGGCGGAGGCGTCCATGACGCCCAAATCGTTCGACAGCACTTCCAGATAGGTCAGCTTGTCGAATTTTTTCGCGGTCGGCACTTTGATGGGGTCGGCGGTATAGACTCCATCGACTTTGGTACCCTTGAGCAGCGCATCGCAGCCCATTTCGGATGCGCGCAGCGCCGCGGCGGTGTCGGTGGTGAAAAACGGGTTGCCGGTACCTGCGGCGAAAATGACCACGCGGCCTTTTTCCATGTGGCGCACGGCCTTGCGGCGGATGTAGGGTTCGCACACGCTGGACATCGGAATGGCGGATTGCACGCGCGTGCTGACGCCGAGTTTTTCAAGCGCGTTCTGCAGCGCGAGGGAATTGATAACGGTTGCCAGCATGCCCATGTAATCGGCCGCCGAGCGGTCCATGCCCACAGCCGCGCCGGAAACACCGCGGAAGATATTGCCGCCGCCGACCACCAGGCAAACCTCGACGCCGAGGTCGGTTACTTCCTTGATGTCGCGGGCGATGCGGTTGACCATGTCGGTTTCAATGCCGTATTCCCCTTCCCCCATCAAAGCTTCGCCGGAGATTTTGAGAAGAACACGTTTGAAACGCGGTGCGGACATGATGAAACCCCTGTGTGTCTGAACCCGAAGTCTGCCGCCTGAACAGCGGAGAGAGAAGTCTTTATCTTATCGTGACCATACTGCGCATCCGGTATCCAAGTCCGTAGCCGCTCCGCCGGCGTCACCTTGGCCCGGTATGGTGCGGGACAAGATGACGCGGCAAAGCGTATAAGTCTTAGCCGTTGGCCATTTTGGCGACTTCGGATGCGAAATCGTCAGCGGCTTTTTCAACGCCTTCGCCCAGTTCGAAGCGGACGTATTGCGCCAGCTTCACAGGGGCGCCGATGTCTTTGGCGGCTTTTTCAATGACGGCGGAGATTTTGTTCTCGCCATCGATGATGTAGGTCTGGTTCATCAGAACGACCTGCTCGTAGTATTTGCGCATGGAACCTTCGACCATCTTCTCGACGATGTCGGCGGGTTTGCCGCTTTGCGTTGCCTTGTCGGCATGCACAGCACGCTCGCGCGCGACGGTCTCGGGGTTCAGCTCTTCGACGGTCAGCGCTTCGGGACGTGCCGCCGCGATGTGCATCGCCAGCTGGCGGCCAAGCGCGCCGAGTTTGTCAGCGTCACCGGTGGATTCAAGCGCAACCAGAACGCCGATTTTACCGCGGTTGGGCTGCAGCGCGTTGTGAACGTAGGTCGCAACCACGCCGTTCGGAACGCTGAGCATCCGGGAGCGGCGCAGGGTCATGTTCTCGCCGATGTTGGCGATAAGCTCGGTCAGGCCTTCTTCAGCAGCTTTGCCTGCGACTTGCAGTTTTTTCAGCGCTTCAACGTCGCCGGTTTTGGTCGAAAGTGCGGCATCCGTCAGTTGCGACAGGAACGTCTGGAACTGGTCGTTGCGGGCAACGAAGTCGGTTTCTGCGTTCAGCTCGATGATAACGCCGGTGTTGCCGTTTGCAGCAACGCTGACGAGACCTTCGGCAGCAGCGCGGCTGGATTTCTTGGCAGCGGAGGCGAGGCCTTTTTTGCGCAGGAAGTCCATGGCGGCGTCGATATCGCCGTTGTTTTCAGCCAGCGCTTTTTTGCAATCCAGCATACCTGCGCCGGATTTTTCGCGCAGTTCTTTCACCATCGATGCGGTTACTTCGGTCATTTTTCTGTGTCCCTCTCTGTTGTAAGCCATCCCCCGGCCGCAAAAGCCGGGGGAGGCCATTTAAGTGGATGGTTTCAAGCCCCTGTGAAGGGCTGATTAGCCGGCAGCGGCAGCCTTGGCTTCAACCTCTTCGAGGTTTTCAGCGGTCGGGTTTTCGGAAGCGCCGACGTCCTTGCCGGACTTCGTGACTTCTGCCTGCAGGCCGTCCAGAACCGTTTCAGCGAACAGGTCGCAATACAGGTTGATGGCGCGGGTTGCGTCGTCGTTGCCGGGGATCATGAAATCCACGCCGTCGGGATCGCAGTTCGTATCGACAACGCCGAAAACAGGAACGCCAAGGCGCTTTGCTTCGAGGATGGCGTTCGACTCTTTCATCACGTCGATAACGACGATGGCATCGGGCAGACCGCCCATGTCTTTAATGCCGCCGAGGGTTTTTTCGAGCTTCTCTTTCTCGCGCGTGAGGTTCAGCTGCTCTTTCTTGGTCAGGGCGTGCTTGACTTCGGGGTTGTTCAGCATCTCGTCCACTTCGCGCAGGCGCTTGATGGAGTTGGAGATGGTGTTCCAGTTCGTCAGCATGCCGCCGAGCCAGCGGTAGTTGACGTAGTACTGGCCGCAGCGCTGTGCGGTTTCTGCAATTTTCTCGGTCGCCTGACGTTTGGTGCCGACGAACAGGACGCGGCCGCCGCCAGCAACGATGTCGCGCAGGTTTTTCAGCGCGTTGTACAGCATCGGAACCGTCAGTTCGAGGTTGATGATGTGAACGTTGTTGCGGTCACCGAAGATGTAGGGTTTCATCTTGGGGTTCCAGCGGCGGGTGTGGTGGCCGAAGTGAACACCGGCTTCGAGGAGCTGGCGCATGGTAAAGGTAGGCATCGTCATGAGGATAGTCCTTTCTCGGTTATACCTCTGCACGCGGATAGAAGCCCCTTTGGGGGCACCGAAGCGACCTTTTTAACAAGACCGCGCACGCGTGCATGCGAATTACATACGAACCATTCGTATGTTGATGTGGGCGGTTTTAACCCCAAACCCCCGCTTTTGCAAGGAAAACATAGGGTTTTTATAGGCTTTTGGCGTTTTTTTACCAGCCCCGCCCCGCAGATGCGCGCTAAAAGGTTGTTTTTTGCCAATTTCATAAGGTTATTGACATAAAAATACGCGGCGGCTAGCATCCATTTTTCGAAACAAACACTGGGAAAGCCACCCGCCAAGGAACAGCGCCATGAATGGCCAGCCTCCAAAATCCGACCTCGACCACCTGCTCGACCGTGGGCAGATGTACCGCACCCATGCGCTGCACAGCGAAAACCCCGAAGACGACAACCGCCTGCACCATGTGTTCTGGGTTTACCGCCGCAGCTATGACCAGCAAAAAGCGGCCGCAGGCCTTGGCGATATCGAAAAGCACGAAATCGACAGCTGCCTGATTTTGCGCGGCGAAGCGCAGGATTTGACCGCCGCCGAGGCCGTGCAAAAGCTGGCCGCACTGGAAGCCGCCCAAATCGCCCGCGGCGGCACAATCGAAAGCGAGGCGGAATTTGCGGAAGGGGACGGCTGGCTTTCGAAAAAACTCGGCGGCGATTTCGCCAAGGCCGCACATCACAGCCGCTTTGCAGAAATACAATCCGCCGCCCGCGAAGACATGGGACGCCGCGCCAGCGTGCTGGATGGCGACATCATCCTGCCGCCCGCCCCCGCCGTACGCTCCCGCGTCAAAAATCCGTAAAACTCGATTAAAGCTCCCGCACTTCGCCGACGCCGCGAATGGCGCGCAGCTGGCGCGGGGTGTCTTCGTGGATGGTGTAATAACCGGGCAGCTCTAGCGTTACCGTGCGCCCCTTGCCCGCATCGGCGGTGACTTGCACCTTCACGCGCCCGCCGCCCGTGTTATCGAGCATCGCCTTCACTTGCGCGACCGCTTCGGGCGTTTGCATCTCGACAATCACCTGCCGTGTCACGCTTTGCACGGCCGAGGTCAGCGGTTCGATAGATTGCGCCAGGAATCTCAGCTCATCTTCGTTCTTGCGGTCAACATCGACGCTGAGCAAGATAGGCGTCCCCGCCTCCAGATGCTCACGCGCGGCGTTGAGAAGCTCGGAAAACACCATCATCTCGAAAACGCCGTAGGGGTCTGATACTTGCACGAAGGCAAAGCGGTTGCCTTTTTGCGACGTGCGTTCCTGCTTGCGCACGACAATCCCAGCCATGCGCAGGCGGTTCGACGGGCTGGCGTTCAGCGCCGCCTGCACCTGGCTGGACGGCACGACGCGCAGGCGTTCCAGCTGCGTCGCCATATTGTCGAGCGGGTGGGCGGAGAGGTAAAAACCGACCGCTTCGAATTCATGGCGCAGGCCTTCCAGCGGCTCCCACTTGTCGGCTTGCGGCAAGGCAGGCTCCGGCAGACTTTCCGCGCCGCCACCGCCAAACAGGCTTTCCTGACCGCTGGCTTTTTCTTCGGCATGCGCGGCGGCATAACGCAGCAGCGTTTCAACGCCCGCCAGCGCGACGGCGCGGTTTTCAATCATGGCGTCAAAAGCGCCTGCGGCAGCAAGCGATTCCATCTGCCGCTTGTTGATGACTTTGGTATCCAGCCTGCGCGCGAAATCGTAAATATCGCTGAAGGGGCCGTTTTCTTCACGCTCTGCCAATACCCGCTTCATCGCCTCTTCCCCCACGCCTTTCAGCGCGGCGAGGGCGTAGCGGATGGACTTGCTGCCATCCGCCATGAATTCGACGGAAAAGCGCGGAATGGATTTATTGATATCCGGCGGCAAGAGCGTGATGCCCATGCGCTGCAATTCCTGCCGGATAACGGCCAGCTTGTCGGTGTTGCCCATATCCTGCGTCATGGTCGCGGCCATGAATTCGACGGGGAAATGGCATTTCAGATAAGCCGTCTGGAACGCGATAAGACCGTAAGCCGCCGAGTGCGCGCGGTTAAAGCCGTAGCCCGCGAATTTTTCAATCTGGTCGAAAATAGAACCCGCGAGGCCTTCGTCGATATTGTTATGTTTCTTGCAGCCCTCGACAAAAATCGCGCGCTGCGCATCCATTTCGGATTTGATTTTCTTGCCCATCGCGCGGCGCAAAAGGTCAGCACCGCCGAGCGTATAGCCCGCAAGCACCTGCGCCGCCTGCATGACCTGTTCCTGATAAATCATGACGCCGTAGGTATCTTCGGTCACCGGCTTCAAAAGCGGGTGCATGTAGTCGATGTCCTCGCTCCCCTTCAGGTTCGCAAGGTATTTCGGGATATTTTCCATCGGCCCCGGACGGAACAGGGCGACGATAGCCGAAACTTCTTCGAAGTTCTTGACGTTCATCTGGCGGCACAAATCGCGCATGCCCGCACTCTCGAGCTGGAAGACGGCGGCGCAATCCCCGCGCGCCAGCAGCTTGTAGGTATCGGCGTCTTCAAGCGGGAATTTCAGCGGGTCGAGCTCCAGCCCCGTTGTCTGTTTGATAAGGCGAATGGCTTCCTGAATGACATCAAGCGTTTTAAGACCAAGGAAGTCGAACTTCACAAAGCCGATTTTCTCGACGTCTTTCATGTTGAACTGCGTTGCGGGCGCATCGGCGCCGGGGTCGCGGTAAACCGGCACCAACTGGTCGAGCGGCTTATCCCCCATCACCACGCCCGCCGCGTGGGTGGAGGCATGACGGTAAAGCCCCTCCAGCTTCAGCGCGACGTCGATGAGCTTGCCGACCTGTTCGTCACTGTCGCGCGCTTCGCGCAGCAGTGGCTCGCTCTCAAGCGCTTCGCCAAGGCTGATGGGGTTTGCGGGGTTTTGCGGCACCAGTTTGGCGATTTTATCGACCTGCCCGTAAGGCATTTGCAAAACGCGCCCGACGTCGCGCACCACGGCGCGCGCCTGCAGCTTACCGAAGGTAATAATCTGCGCCACGCTGTCGGTGCCGTATTTGTGGCGCACATAGGTAATAACTTCGTCGCGGCGTTCCTGACAGAAATCCACGTCGAAGTCGGGCATGGATACGCGTTCGGGGTTCAAGAAACGCTCGAACAGCAGTTTCATGGCGATGGGGTCCAAGTCGGTAATTTTGGTTGCCCATGCAACGACAGAACCCGCACCCGAACCGCGCCCGGGGCCAACCGGTATATCGTGGTCTTTCGCCCATTGGATAAAATCCGATACGATAAGGAAGTAGCCCGGAAATCCCATATCGATAATGACGCCGAGTTCATAATTCAGGCGGTCGAAATATTCCTTGCGTACCTCTGCACGTTTGGCGTCGTCCCAGCCGGATTGAAAAACGTAATTTTCAAGCCGCCACGCCAGCCCTTTTTCCGAGAGGTCGCGCAGCGCATCCGCTTCGCTTTGCCCCTCCGGCGTCGGAAAACGCGGCAGGAAGGGCTTTTCTTCCTTGAGCATAAAGGCGCAGCGGCGCGCGATATGCACCGTATTCTCGATAGCTTCGGGCAGGTCTTTGAACAGCTCCGCCATTTGCTCGGCGGATTTGAAATAATGCTCCGGCGTCACCTTGCGGCGGTTATCGTCCTGCACATAGGCGCTTTCGGCAATGCACATCAGCGCGTCATGCGCTTCGTACATCGACGGGTCATCGAAATAGCAGTTATTTGTCGCCACAATCGGCACATTTCGCGCATAGGCCAAATCCAGAAGCCCGTCTTCAACCGCGACTTCCTCCGCCGTGCCGTGACGCTCCAGCTCGATATACAGGCGGTCTTCAAACATGCCCTGCATTTGCACAAGCAGCTTGTCTGCCTCCGCCGCGCGGTTTTCGGCAATCATGCGCGCAAGGCTGCCCTTCGCGCCGCCTGTCAGGCAGATAAGTCCGCCGCTATGCGCGGCCAATGCTTCCCACGTCAGCGCAGGCTTTTCGGTATGCGGCAGCGGGTGTAAAAACGCCTCGCTCGACAGCTTCACAAGATTCAGATACCCCGCATGGTTTTGCGCCAGCAAAACGATTTGGTCGGGCATTTCGCATTTGCGGTTTTTCTGCGTCGTCTGTTCCGGCTTTTCGATATAGAACTGGCAGCCGACGATGGGCTGCACCCCCGCCTTCGCCGCCGTCAGTGAAAATTCAACCGCGCCGAACAGGTTGCCGCTGTCCGTGACCGCGACGGCCGGCATGTTCAACTTACGCGCCAGCGGCACGAGGTCCTTGATGCGTATCGCCCCTTCGGCCAGCGAATAGGCCGAATGGACACGCAGGTGAACAAAGGGTGCGTAGGGCTGTGACATACCCTTGTTTTCACACCAAAGGCATTGAATTTCAATCACTTTCTGCCCAAAACCGTCTGTTGACATAACAAAGACATGTGGTTATTATCAGCCATCAAAAAAATCAGCGGGTTAACGGCCATGATGGGCAAACATCACACAGCGAAGGAAGAAGACTGGGGCTTTGGTTCAGCCCCCGCCGCCCCTGCGCCTGCCGATAAGAAAGCGAAGAAAAAAGAAGCCACCGCACCTGCCCCCGAAACGGTCGCCGCCGAAGAGCCGGACACCCCGACGCTCAAAGAGCTGACACATAAAAACATCGCCGATACATTCAGCGCGCTGGCCGCCGCCGCGCGCGCGGAAAAAGAGGCCTTTGCCCCAACCCTCACCGCGCTGAACGCGCTGGTAACGATGTGCCAGGAAGCGGGCCTGCGGCAGATAGGGCTCGAGCAAGCCAATTTCAATACCCTGCGCGAACTCCGCCTTATCAAGGAAGGCAGCAGCGAACAGCCGCCGCTGGCGCACTATGCCATTCTCAGCATCGACGATGCCCGCATTCTGGTGCGTGTGCTGCCCGACAGCGTGATTGATTGTTATGGCGAGAATATTAACAAACCGCGCGGAAACCCGACCTATCTTGACAGTAAAACATTCTGGAACCCGTCGGGCAAAAACGGCGACAGCATGTTCCACCGCTACGACCTCAGCAAAGACGAAGACCGCCTTGAATTTGTCGAAACGGTAATCATCACCGCCGCCGCGACGGGCGCGCTGCAAGAACTGCGTCAATACGACGTACCTGCCCGCGAAACAATTCCGCTGCAAAAACCCCGTCATCCCAAATTGAAATAAAGCCGGCGTTAGACGCGGCCGTCTTTAAGCTCCAGCACGCGGTCCATGCGTGCGGCCAAATCGTGGTTGTGCGTGACGACCAGCGCGCCGATATTTTCGCTGCGGATGGTCTGCACCAGAATACCGAAAACCTCGTCGGCGGTTTTGGGGTCGAGGTTACC
Organism: Rhodospirillaceae bacterium; assembly: GCA_003524565.1. Lineage (GTDB taxonomy): Bacteria > Pseudomonadota > Alphaproteobacteria > Micavibrionales > UBA2020 > UBA2020. Next base: position 8,640 of record DQGU01000128.1, on the reverse strand, counting down.
TGTCGGCTCGTCCGCCAGCAAAAGCGCCGGATGGTTGACAAGCCCGCGCGCGATGGCGACGCGCTGCTGCTCCCCGCCCGACAATTGCGACGGGAAATGTCCCATACGTTTTTCAAGCCCGACGAGGGAAAGCAGATGCTGCGCCCGCTCCCGCGCCGCCGCCTTGTCCTTGCCCGCGATATATTGCGGCAACATCAGGTTTTCAAGCGCAGTAAAATCCGGCAGCAGGTGGTGGAATTGATATACGAATCCAATCTGGTCGCGGCGCATGGTTGTGCGCGCCTCGTCCGACGTATCGGTTGCGGCGATGCCGCCCACAAAGACCTTGCCGCTGGTCGGCGGCTCCAGAAGCCCTGCGATTTGCAGCATGGTCGTTTTGCCCGAACCGCTGGGGCCCAGCAGCGCGACGATTTCGCCGCGGCGCAAATCGACATTCACCCCGCGCAGAATATCCAGCGTCTGCCCGCCCTGCGTAAAGCTGCGCACGACGTTTTCAAGCTTCAGAACGCTTTGGCTTTGCGATGTATTATTCACGGCGCAGTCCCTCCACCGGGTCAAGCCTTGCCGCGCGCCATGCCGGGTATATCGTGGCGGCAAAGGATAAAAACAGCGCCATACCCACCGTTACCAGCACATCGCCGGTATTCAGCTGCGCGGGCAATTTGGACAGGAAATAAATCTCGTCCGAAAACAGGTTGGTATTGGTGAGGCCCTCCAGCCAGCGGCGGATGCTTTCGATATTACTGGCAAAAGCAATACCCAAAACAGCGCCCGCCATCGTGCCGACAACGCCAATGGTGGCGCCCGTAAAAAAGAAAATGCGGATAATCATCCCCTTCGTCGCGCCCATGGTGCGCAGAATGGCGATATCACGCCCTTTGTCCTTCACCAGCATGATAAGGCTGGAGATGATATTAAAAGCGGCGACAAGAATAATCAGCGTCAGGATAAGGAACATCACGTTACGCTCCACCTGCAGCGCGTTATAAAAACTCGCGTTGCTGTCCTGCCAGTCCGTCACGGCGAATTCGCCCTGCAATTCATTTTCAACCGCCGCGCGTATCTGGCGGATATGGGAGGGATTATTTGTCATCACCTCAACCGACCCCACGCCGTCGCCCATGTTGAAAAATTTCTGTGCGGTTTCAAGCGGCATATAGGCAAAACTGTTGTTATATTCATACATGCCCGCGTCAAAAATCGCGCCAACGATAAATGCCGCCTGAATTGGCATGCTGCCAAAGGGCGTTGTGCGGCTTTTGGACGATACCATGAAAATCCGGCTGCCCGGACGCAGGCGGTAACGCTCAGCAAGCCCTTTGCCGATGGCGATGTTATCGCCGCCAAAATAATCGTCCCCCTCCAGCCTGTCCACGATAGCGCCGGACAGAATGGGGCGCACGGCAAAATCCTCCGTCCGCATGCCGCGTACAACCATGCCGAGCGCGTTGTCGCCCATTTTGGCAAGCGCCTGTCCTTCGATAGCAGGCGCAGCACTTGTAATACCGGGCAGTTTTTGCAGACGCGCCATCAGCGGTTCATACGTCACAATAGACCCGCTATAGCTAAAAACATTCATGTGGCCGTTAAGGCCGAGGATACGGCCAATCAGTTCCGCCCGAAAACCATTCATGACTGACATGACAATAATCAGCGTCGCCACACCAAGCATGATGCCGAGGAACGAAAACCCTGCAATGACGGAGATAAAACCCTCTTTGCGTTTGGAGCGCAAATAGCGCCCCGCCACCATTTTTTCGAATGCGAGAGACATGATGCCTGCGCCTTATCCAATCTTGTCCAAAGTGAATTCCATCCGGCAATGCGGAATGCCGTTTTCGTCAAAAATATCGCTGGTGACGACCCAGCCGTTTTGCAGGTAAAAATCGCGCGCCGTTTCGCGGGCGTGGCAATAAACCTTGCCCGCGCCCCAGCCGCGCAGAACATCAAGCGCCGCGCGCAGCATCTGCGCACCGTTGCCCTGCCCCTGCCGCCCGTTATCGACGGCGACCTGCCGCATTTTTATCCATCCGCCATCGCATTTTTGCAAAATCAGGCAGCAAACGATGTTATCGCCCTCAAAACCGCCCAGCAGGTAATCGCCGCTGTCGCGCGCGATTTCTTCCGCCGTGACGCTAAGGCCGATGGGTTTGCGCAGGATACGCTCCCGCAGCGCTAGCATGGCGGCATGGTCGGGCGTATCGCAGGCAATCTGGCGGAACGCAAGCGGCATTAGTACGATTTCGCCACAATCACTTTTTCACCGCCATCTGCAAACGGCAGGCAACGCGTGGTGACCGCATATTCCTTGGCGATGGCTGCAAATTCCGGGGAATCCTTGACCAGCGCATAATCAAGACGCAAGCCGCCCGTCTTGTCCGCCGCGTAATAATCGCGCACGTCCTTGAGGGTTTTGACATCCGTGATTTGCGATGCAAGACGCGCGCGTGAACGCGCCAACAAATCTTTTTGCATTTGTTGCAGTGCCTTGCCGATTTCGGCGGCGCAAGAGTCGATGGAAACTTTCATCTTGCCGTCTTTGCCAAGGTCGCGGCGCGTGAAAACCACCTGACCCTCGGCCAGCTCACGCGCGCCGATTTCAAGGCGCACGGGGACGCCCTTTTTAATCGCTGTCCACATTTTGTCGGAACTGCGGGCTTCGGACGCATCCACGCGCGCGCTGATACC
>DQGU01000128.1:0-5630 GCA_003524565.1 Rhodospirillaceae bacterium | reverse complement strand
TCGTCGTTGATAAAGGGCAGAATAACGACCTGATGCGGCGCCACCATCGGCGCCATGACCATACCGTCATCATCAGCATGCACCATGATGGAGGCACCAATCGTGCGGGTGGTAAAACCCCACGATGTCGTCCAGGCCAGCTTTTGCGTGCCGTCTTTATCCAGATATTTGATATCGCAGGAGCGCGCAAACGTCTGCCCAAGGTTATGCGACGTGCAGCCCTGCAGCGCTTTGCCGTCCTGCATGAACGTTTCAAGCGTGTAGGTTTCAATCGCGCCGGGGAAACGCTCTTCCGGCGTTTTTGCGCCCGGAATGGTCGCAATCGCCAGATAGTTTTCAAACATGTTGTTATAAACATCCAGCATACGGCGGGCATCGGCATCGGCCTCTTCCGCCGTGGCAAAGGCGTTATGCCCTTCCTGCCAAAGGAATTCGGCCGTACGCAGGAAAATACGCGGGCGCATTTCCCAGCGCATGATGTTGCACCACTGGTTCAGCTTCAGCGGCAAATCGCGGTACGACTGCACCCAGTTTTTCATGGACTCGCCAATGATGGTTTCCGACGTCGGGCGGATAATCATCGGCTCGCTCAAAACGGAATCCTTGTCGGGCCCCAGCTGGCCGGTTTTTTCGTCAACCGACAGGCGGTGGTGCGTCACAACCGCGCATTCCTTGGCGAAACCGTCGATATGTTCCGCCTCGCGCGCGATATAGCTCATGGGGATAAGCAGCGGGAAATACGCGTTCTGCACATCTTCGTTTTTAATCAGCCCATCCAGATGCTTTTGCACGTTTTCCCACATGGCGAAGCCATACGGTTTGATAATCATGCAGCCGCGCACCGGCGCGTTTTCAGCCATGTCAGCGGCCTTGATGACCTGCTGATACCATTCGGGGAAGTTTTCTTCCCGCGTGGGGGTGATGGCGGTTTTTGAATTTTTCTGTTTTTGCGCTGCTTCAGCCATGATGTACGTCCGTTTGCGGTAAATAATGAAACCTAGCGATTATAAGCATCGGCGGGGTATTTTAGAAGCCCGCCGTTTTGCCGGTTATACCCTTGTTTTTCAGGTGTTTTGTCTTTGCAAAGGGCGCGCAAGGCAGCTTCTGCCTCGCCTTCCATCGGCGCGCCGTTGAACAGCATGCGCCCGTCCTTGCCGATTTCCACTTCACCTATCGCGGCTTTACCCTCGACACCCGCTGGCACGGCAATGCCGGCGTATTTCATGGTATCAACCGTGATTGTAAAGCGGATGGTTTCAGGCATTTTAATGGGCGAAGGGCTCAGGTCAGCCTCGACAACCGGCTTGCCGTGCACATCGACGCCCGGCTGATATTCAACGCCGCTGTCCGGCACATGCGCCGTTATCGCGCGGCAGGTGGCATCGTCCAGCACCACTGTCTGCGCAAAGGCAGGCGCGCTGAAAAACATAGCCACGGCAAAAACAAAAAACCTCATGGCGTTCCTCCCGCATCGAACCATTCACGCCAGCGAATGACATCGATTTCAACCAAAACCCAGATAATCGCCAGAACCGCGGCAGACAGGACAGTGTTCCAGATAAGTTTTTTGCGGATATTCGCAAATTTGGGCGCGCCGCTGTCAAACCCCTTGCCGTCTTCGCCGTGACGCTCTACCCCCAGCGGCAGTATGGTGAACAGCAGCACCCACCAAATCAGCAGATAGATAAAAAAGGCATACAGCAGGGACATGACATTACACCCGCACCAGATGCACGCGCGTTTGCGGCTTACGGTCAAAACGTTCGGCAAAGAAACGGCGCGCTGTCACGCGAATGGCTTCGGACAAAATATTATCATCGCGGCGGTCTTCTTTGGAAAGATTGCGCACTTTCTCGCCCACTTCGGCAATCACATCGTCGATATATCCTGTATCCAAATCGCTATTTTCATCCAGAAGACCCAGCGCGGTGATTTGCACCGGCGCGAGCAAATCCCCGCCCGCACTTACGACTGCGGTCACAACAAGGCTGCCGTTCCACATGATGCGCTTGCGCGCCAGAATGGCTTCATGGTTTGTCTCGACGATACGCTTACCTTCGATAGCCAGCACGCCGGATTTCACATCGCCAATGACCTTCAAAGACGCCGCGGAGATTTCAATCACCTTGCCGTTTTCAGGCACGATAGCGTCATCCACGCCGCATTCGCGCGCCAGAAGGCCGTGCTTTTCCATCTGCATACGCTCGCCATGTACGGGGACGGCGAAGCGCGGGCGCACCCATGCGTACATCTGTTTCAGCTCGTCGCGGTACGGGTGGCCGGAGACATGCACAGGCGCCTCGCGCTCCGTTACGATATCAACGCCGAGGGCATAAAGGCGGTTTTTGATACGCTCAATCGCCCGCTCGTTCCCCGGAATGGTGCGGGAGGAGAAAATAACTACATCCCCCGGCGCCAGACTGACATCCGGATGGTCGTCGTTGGATATGCGCGCCAGCGCCGCGCGCGGCTCCCCTTGCGAGCCTGTGCAGACATAAACCAGTTTTTCCGCCGGCAAACGCCGCGCGATATCACCATCCAGAAACATCGGCAGGCCGTTCATATACCCGCTGTCGCGCGCCGCTTCTTCGACCGCCCAGAGAGAACGCCCGACAAGGCAAACCTGCCGCCCGCATTTCTGCGCCGCGTGATAAATGCTGTGTACACGCGCAACGTTGGTTGAAAAACAGCTGATAACAATCGCGCCGGAAAATTCGCCGAACAGTTCAGCCAGATTGTCGCGCACTGTTTGTTCTGAACCGGAATGACCCGGCACCATGGCGTTCGTGGAATCCCCCACCAACGCTAAAACGCCTTCGTCGCCCAGCGCGCGCAGCGCGGCTTCATCCGTCAGCTTGCCCACAACGGGGGTAGCGTCGATTTTCCAGTCACCCGTGTGCAAAACCGTGCCCACGCCCGCCGCCGTAATAGCCAGCGCCTGCGCCTCCGGTATCGAATGGGCAACGTCGATGAAACGGATGGTAAAAGGCCCCAGTACCAGAGGCTTTTTGGGGTCAACTTCGTGCAACTTCGCCTGCGTGCCCCAGCTTTGCTCCAGCAAATCCTGACGGATACGCGCGGCGGTGAACGGCGTTGCGTATAGCGGTTTTTTGATACGCGGCCAGAGATGTTCAATCGCGCCGATATGGTCTTCGTGCGCATGGGTGTGGGTCGCCCAGGTGCCGGTCAGGCCGAAGGGCATCAGCAAGAAGAAGCGCACGATCGGGGCGCCGGAGTTCCGGCATTACACCGAGGTGCAGGGGCGGTTCACGGATCTGCTGCCGGTGAAGGAAGGCGAGGGCGGGCCTTCCGGCACCCTGCACTGAGTGTTTACGTCGGATTTTTACCGATTTCGTAAGCGCAGCTATCAGCTCTCAAGCGCCGAGCGTCGGCGCCGTAGTGCGGCGGATGCGCGCGAGACTCTCGCGGTCGGTGACATCGAGTCCACCAGATTTAATGGCGGCTGATGAAACGACTGCTTGGTCTGTTTCATCTATGGAGCCGTGCCCGAGCCCTCCTATTGCGCCGCGGCCGGAGGCTGCTGAAGCATGTTCACCCGCTTGATGCGAAAGACCTCGATGAGGAAGAGGTACAGTAAGGCGATCGACGTGCGGAGCTCCGCCAGCCCAGCGATCGACGACGTGATCCGTACCTTGTCGGCGCCGATCTCAATCTCGGTCGCCCCATGTCCCTGCCAAGCTGCGTAGCGTGGTAGAGCTGGTAGCGTGAAAACGCAAAGCCACAGAAGGCGACGGCGAGGACGGTCCGCATCAGGATCTCGGACGCGCGCTGCAGCCACCGGAAGTTTTCTATCGCCACCTCGGTCTGCTGCCCCAGAAGGGCTTAGTGCTGCACCTGATACTTGTCAAAGGCGGCTTGTATTTCAGGAGGCACCGCAGGCGGCTCGACGGCCTGTAACCGCGCTACTGAAAGATCGGGGAGTTGCTACCGCGTCGGTGGCAGCCGGGTGCCTGCGCCTGAGCGAAAGGACAAGAGGGGTTCGCTAGGTGCTTACACTTATCGGGGGTAATCCGCCTGTCGGCCGACAACCTTAGGTTCGCAGGCGCGTGCCAGCTCCATCGCCAGCCCGTGGTTATTCTCAATGGCAGTGTTCTAGGCGCTTGGCGTATCGACGTAGGCTTAAACCTCGTGGCATACTGAATTTTCCGTCAGTTACCCCAAGCAAGAAATGTCGCCCTTCGTCGAATGGAACAGCCTCCTGCTGTCCCATTTCTTTCCACCGTCGGCTGAGGGCGAGGAGACCTGGCTTCATGCAACTCGCATGGCGCTTGACTCGATTGGCCTGCGCCTTGGGGGGGCAGAAGGACTGGTCGCGGCGATCGAGGAGGGACCGCCGTGGCTGTCAGACTATCGCACCGTCGCGGATGCGGCCGGGCGTCTGGTGCGCCAGCGGACAGCCGAGAGGCGTTCGCCTAGCTACGTCGATCCCGGCGACATCGACGCGACCTACGCAGGTGTGCGTGCGCCGGCCTACCTTCCGTATCTAGCGCTGTGGGTCCTCGCGGCTTCGGATGCGACGCACGGGTTCTATGCTCGGGTTGAACAGCTGTCCGCCAAGCCTTTCCCAAGGGATGAAAGTACGGTGCGCGACGAGATGATCGGCGCCTGGCAGGACCTAGAGAAATGGTCGCGCGCATGCGACGGCCGGTTTGGTGTCTTCGCAGTCCGTGTGCTGGGGTGCCATCGCTTCGTCGGGATGCCGCGTTCGCAGTGCCTGATGTCGCCGAAGGATATGCTGGGCTTGCCCCGCTTGTTCTCGGAATGCGGCGTGCGACCCCGCCAGCCCCTCAAGGGCCACCTCTTCGGCCAGATGGCGGCACGGGCAACGGAAGCTTATTACTTGAGCACGGGGCTGCGGGGAGCCTTCGCCGATCCGGCCTACGAGGAGCCGCTGCGGCACATGGTCGCGTCGGCGCTGGAGACGTGGGACGGCACCACCCCGCGCATTGGCGTGGGCGCAAGTGCAGAGGTGACGCGGGAAGACGCACGGCATAACGGCGCCGAGATGGACGTTGTCATGTTGGTGCTGCGGCCGGGGACGACGGCCACCGCGGATTGGGATGTCCATTGGCGGATTCCGGCCCTTGGCGGGGCGGGGACGGTCGATCTGGTTGCGGGTGACGGGCGGTGGCAAGCGACCTTGGAGGAAACAGGGACCCACGCATCGACCCGGTCAGCTGGACTGCAGGACGAGGCAGGCCGGCTCGTGGTGAAAGCGGGCGCGTCCGACGTGGAGTTCACGGCCCTCTTCGTCGAGGGGGGCGACGAGAACGGGCCGGGCGTGCGCCGGTTGGTCCTGCCAATGCGGCAAATCCGGGTGCTGGCCTGGGATGTTCCGGATTCAGCGCTGGGCCAGGAACTAATCGAGCGCGAGGTCCCGCTGTCGGGCCCGTGCTTCCTGCTGTATGCGGACGATCAGGCTGGCTTTCTTGCACGGCATCTGGGGGCCAGCCGTGCGCGGTGGGAGCCCTTCATCTCGAAGGGCCTGCCGCGCGGCTGGAGCTTGGGTGGCCTCCACCATTGCGAGTTGCTGCTCCCGGAGCAGCGCTTGGCGTTGGCGGGGGGGCAGGGCGTCTCGTCGGGTCTTGCACGCATCCCCCTGGTCGGGG
>DQGU01000237.1 GCA_003524565.1 Rhodospirillaceae bacterium | reverse complement strand
TGGCGGAGGGGATGAGATTCGAACTCACGAAACCTGTTACAGTTTACCCGCTTTCCAGGCGAGCGCCTTCAACCACTCGGCCACCCCTCCGCATGAAGCATGCTTCTGAAATCCAGGCGCGGCGGGATTGATACCAAAATCAGCGGGAAAAGGCTGAAACGCGGCGCCATCGTATCCGCGGTTACCGGATACGGAGCAACAAATTACCCTTAATACGTTTCCGTATCAAGGGTAATTTAGTTTATCCAAAACAATGATTTAGCCTGAATTTCGCGCGCGGCGGGCGCAGGCGCCTGCCATGCGGGAGATTCTTAGTTGCCCAGTTTCTTGAGCAGGTCGAGCGGTAGCGGCAGGACGATGGTATTCGTCTTGTCGTTGGCGATGTCCTGGAAGGCGGAGAGATAACGCAGCTGCATCGCGCCAGCTTCGGTCGCGAGCAGGCGGGACGCTTCCACCAGTTTGCCGGCGGCCTGAAGTTCACCTTCCGCCATAATGACCTTGGCGCGGCGTTCACGTTCGGCTTCGGCCTGACGGGCGATAGCGCGTATCATGCTTTCGGCAAGGTCGATGTGTTTCAGCTCGACGTTGGCAACCTTGATGCCCCACTGGTCGGTCAGACCGTCGAGGATTTCGCGGATGTCAGAGCTGAGCTTGTCACGCTCCGACAGCATTTCGTCAAGCTCGTGTTTACCAAGCACGGAGCGCAGCGTGGTCTGCGCCAGCTCGGACGTGGCGCGCATGAAGTCGGTGACTTTGTTGATGGCGTTGTCGGGCGAGACGACGCGGAAATAAACAACCGCGTTGACCTTGACCGAGATGTTGTCCTTGGAAATCACATCCTGACTGGGAACGTCGATGGTGCGCACGCGCATATCCACGCGCACCATGGTCTGCACGCCGGGGATGAGGATGATAAGACCGGGGCCTTTGACGCCGGTAAAACGGCCAAGGGTATAGATGACGCCGCGTTCATATTCGCGCAGGACGCGGAACGCATAGCCGAGGAATACAAGGCCCATCAGCAGCAGGAAGCCGAAGAAACTAATGCCAACCATGGATAAATCCTTTCTTGATTATCTTTTGTTGTCTGGGTTGTCGGGTGTGTTTGCAGTGCCGGATGCGGGTGCGTCCGGCGGGAATAGGGTGGGTTACGACTTGTCTTCCTCGACCGTGAGTGTGAGCCCGTCGATGGACAGCACGCGCACTTTGTCGCCTTTTTGGAAGATGGCTTCGCCGCTGGAAACAGCGCGCCAGACCTCGCCGGTCACGCGTACCTCGCCGCGGCCTTGCGACCACGACAGGATTTCGCCGACGGCGGTGGTGAGTTCCTCGACGCCCGTCGTTTTCGGGCGGCGCTGCGCCTTGAGAACGAAGGCAAGCACGACCGAAAGGAACGCGACGCTGACAAAGGTAATGCTGCCCGCGACAAGGATATCGACGCCGTAATCGGGCGTGTCGCTTTCAATCAGCATCATCGCCCCCGCAAAAAACGCGACGGCGCCGCCTATGCCCATGATGCCGAAGGAGGGGGTGATGGCCTCCCCCGCCATCAGCGCCAGACCGATGAAAATCAGCGCCAGACCTGCGTAGTTGATGGGCAGGATATTAAGCGCGAAAAGACCCAGCAAAAGGCAGATAGCACCCACGATGCCCGGCAGCAGCGCACCCGGGTTCGCAAATTCATACACAAGGCCGTAGAAGCCCAGCGACATCAGCAAAAGCGCGACGTTCGGGTGGGTAATGACCTCGAGGATTTTGTGGCGCCAGTCCGGCACGACGGTTTCGGTGGTCGCGCCGCGCGTTTTCAGCGTCATGGTCTTGCCGTCTTTCATCTTCACAACCTTGCCGTCCATTTTGTCGAGCAGGGTGGGGATGTCTTCGGCGATGATGTCGATAACCTTTTTGCTCAGCGCCTCGCTGGCGGTCAGGCTTTCGGCGTTGCGCACCGCGCGCTCCGCCCATTCGGCGTTGCGTCCGCGCAGCTCCGCCAGACCGCGGATATAGGCGGAGGCGTCGTTGACCATTTTATGTTCCATGGCGCTGCCTTGATTGGGCACGTCGGGGCCGCCTTTTTGCTTGCCGCCGTCATCGCTCATCTGCACGGGCGTGGCTGCACCGATGTTGGTGCTGGGCGCCATCGCGGCGATGTGGCTGGCATAAAGCATATAGGTGCCGGCGCTGGCCGCGTGCGAGCCTGCGGGCGCAACGTATGTTGCGACGGGCACAGGGGAGTCGAGGATATCCTGAATGATTTCCTGCATGCTGTTGTAAAGCCCGCCGGGCGTATGCAGCTGGATAATCATGACACTGGAATTACGCTCCGCCGCGTATTTTAAATGGCGGCCGATAAGGTCGCGCATGGCGGGGCTGACAACGCCTTTCACCTCCAGCACATAGGCGAGCGGTTTGGCTTCGTCATCCTTTTTGCTTTCCGCATGCAGCGGTGCCATGAACAGCATCAGCCCGGCGAAAAGACAAAAAGCGTAGAAGAATTTTTTAAGTGCGCGCGGATGAAAAAAAGGCAAAACGACCCCCTCGTTTTGGAAGCGATATGATTGAAATCCTAACAAAATTTAACCATGAAACATATAAAATCCGGTTAATGGCCAAGGGCGCTTGCGCTGGCCTTGGCCATAATGCCGGAAAATATAAGGGTTTAAGCCGCGCGGGGCGGTTTCGGCGCGGCGGGGGCGATATTTGAGCGCGCGTTCTTACCGACCTGCGGCTCCGCCCCGCGGTGCTGGATAACCTCCGACGCCCAAAGGGCGCCCTGGGCTGCGCTGTCGGGTGCGGATTTACCCTCGGCAAGGCCATAGATGAAGCCTGCGGCAAACTGGTCGCCTGCGCCGTTGGTATCCACAATGTTTTCTATTTTACGCGCGGGGACATGCGTCAGCACGCCGTTTTCAATCACATCCGCGCCTTTCGCGCCTGCGGTGATGGCGGCGGTGAAGCCGTGGGCGGCGGCTTTTTCCGCCGCGGCCTCGAAACTGTCAACGCCGAACAGCGCCATAAACTCCTTGCGGTCGCCGACCAGAATATCGGCATGCGATTTTGCCAGCGCCAGATATTTTTCCTGATTTTTTCCAACAAGCGCGGCGTCGTTCAGCGCCATGGCGACTTTGCCGCCGGATTGTTTGGCAAGGGCTGCCGCATGCGCCACCGCATCCTGTCCGCTGTCGCTCAGCCACAAATATGAATCAAGATAGGTGATTTTTGCTTTGGCAATCAACGTGCCGTCGATGTCTTCGGGCGCCAGTTCATACGCCGCGCCGCTGGCGAAAGCGAAACTGCGCTCGCGGTCGGGCGTTGTCAGGACCATGACGGCGTTGGTGGCGCTGTCCGGTTTGCTGCTGACAACGGGGGTAAAATCGACGTCGTGCGATTGCAGACGCTGCGTGATGAAAACGCCCGCTTCGTCATTGGCGATTTTGCCAATCAGCGCGACCTTGCCGCCGCGCAGCGCGATGCCGCCCGCGACGTTGCCGCCCGGGCTGCCCGGCGTTTTTATCGCATCATCGCCCAGTGTGATGGCGCGCACGGTTTCCGGCGATACTTGATTGGTCAGCCCTTTTTTAAGGCCGTGGCGGGTGATTTCCGATTCCGGTACAGCGGATTGGATATCGACGCAAAGCGCGCTCAGCGCCACCACGTCATAGGGCTTGCGGTCGGTCATGCGATTCTCCGGCTTTTTGTGTATGCAGCCAAGACTAGCAAAGCCTGCCCGCCAGACCAAGGGGGAAGCGAGGCGATTCCGGAAAGCGTTTCTAGCGCAGCGCGTCTTTGAGCTTGTGCAAGGTATGCACGCGCCCCTCGGCCGCCGTACCTTGCAGCTTTAAAAGGATTTTATCTGTTACATGCGCCTTGCCGCAAAGCGTGACATCGCGCCCGCCGCGCACAAGGCTGTTCAGAAAAACCGTCATCGCCATCATACCTGTCATATCAATCATGGGCACATGGGTTAAATCGACCACGATTTTACGCTCCGTCTCCTGCGGCGTGGCGATGCTGCTTTCAAGTGTCTTGCCGATGGTGCCGAAAAACAGCGGGCCATCGATGCGGTAAACCAGCACATGCGCAGGCAGGCTGTCGTCGCTGTCCGACGTATGCACGCTGATGTCGGTCAGCACAGCGACGCGGCGCATGAACAAAAGCGATGCCATGACCATGCCGACCGTAATGCCCGCCACCATGTCGATAAAAACGGTCAGCAGAAAACAGGTCATCAAAACCACGCTATCGCTGCGCGGGGCGAGTTTCAAAACCATCACGAATTGCGGCGCGTGCGACATGCGCCACGCCACCCCCAGCAAAAGCGCGGCCAGCGCCGCCATCGGAATATGGCTGATATAGGGGGCAAGGGTGAGGACATACAGCAGCAAAAAAAGCGCATGGAATACACTGGCGAGCGGCGATTGCGCACCTGCCTGAATATTCGCTGCCGTCCGGGCAATCGCGCCTGTCGCAGGCACGCCCGCGGCAAGGCCGGAGAAAATATTCGCAAGGCCGATGCCGTTCAGCTCCGCATTCGGGTTATGGCGGGTGCGCGCAATGCCGTCGGCAACCGTGGCAGATAAAAGTGATTCAAGCGCCGCCAGCGCGGCAATCACCAGCGCAGGCATCAAAAGGCTTTTGAATGCCGCATAATCCGGCACGGCAAACAGCTTGCCATCCCCCGGCAGATGCAGCGACGGGGCATAGGGCGGAATACCTGCCTGCGTTTGACCTGCGGCATCGGTATAGCTGAAACGCGTGAGCAGCGTATCCACCGCAAACCCCGATTGCTGCAAAACCCACGCGCAGCCAAGGCCGAGCGAGATGCCGACAACCGCCGCCGGCATTTTGGGCAAAAGCCGCGGCGTAAAGGTGAGCCCCGCCAGTGTGACAAGACCAACGGTAAAATCCGGCCAGCGGAAATCCGGCAGATGGGCGATGATGGTGCGGGCTTTGTCGATGTAATGCCCCTCCAGCTGGCCGATGCCAAGGCCGAGGAAATCATTCAGTGCCAGCGTGGCGATAGTGACCGCAATTCCTGCCGTAAATCCGGTAACAACGGGATAGGGCACATAGTTCACGAACTTGCCCAGCCGTAACATGCCAAGCGCAATCAGCACGATACCCGCCATAATCTGGCACCATATCAAACCGTGCAGGCCGTATTTGGCGACGATGGGCGCGACAATAACCACAAAGGCGGCCGTGGGGCCGCTGACCTGCGTGGCGGAGCCGCCTAAAATAGCGGCGACGATGCCGGCGACAATCGCTGTATAAAGCCCGTGTTCGGGCGGCAGGCCGACGGCGATGGATAGCGCCATCGCGAGCGGCAGGGCAATCAGCGATACGACCAGACCCGCAATCAGGTCGGCGCGCAGTTTTTGCGGGCTGTAATTTTTAAGCGAGGAGAGAAGCGCGGTTGCCAGCGGAAAGGGGCGCGGTTGCGCGGGGTGTGCGGCGGCGGGTTTGCGGTTTGGCATGATAGCGTCCGGAATGCGTCTTTATCAGGCGTAGAGCCAGAACATCTCCTTTCTTTGCTGTTTTTCAAAATCTGCGATGGCGTCTTCGTGTTCCAGCGTCAGGCCGATGCTATCAAGGCCGGACAGTAGGCAATGACGCTCGAACGCGGGCACGTCGAAGGCAATCGGCGCCGCGCCTTCGACACTTAAAACCTGCTTTTCAAGGTCGATGGTGAAAAGCTTTTTATCCGCCGCCGCCTGCATCAGGTTTGCGGTGGTGTCTTCCGGCAGCGCCAGCGGCAAGATACCGTGGCGGAAGCATCCGGCGCGAAAGGCGCTATCAAACGCCGCCGAAATAATCACGCGGATACCGAAATCGATAAGTGCCCAGTATAAATGCTCCCCCGCTGCGTCATGCGCGAAATGCGCGCCTGTGACCAGAATGGCCGATTTGCGCCATGCGGGCTGGTTGAGGATAAAGGCGGCATCTTCACGCCCGTCCGCGCCATAGCGTTTGGAGGCGAACAGAAATTTGCCAAGCCCCGCGCGCCGCAGCGTCAAAAGCGCATCCGGCGGTAGCAGCGTTTCGGCGGAAATCCGGCTGTCTGGCAGGGGGGCGGCGATGCCTTTGATGGCGGTGAATTTTTCCATGCTCACGCGCTCCTTGCGGCTGTGCTGCCAAGGGTGATGCGCGCGTCGTAAGCGGCATTTTCATCTGCGCGCAAGTCTTCCCAATATTCGCAGGCGAAAGCCCAGTCGCGGCCTGACGGGGCATGCGATTTTCCTTTCAGCCAGTCGATGGTTTTTTCGTCCGGCGCGACAAGGGCGCCGAAGGTGCTGATGCCGGACAAAAGCGCGCAGAGGCGCAAACGCGCATCGATATCCATGGCCGCAATGCCTGTACCGCCTATTTCCAGCGCATGGGTGCGCAGCGCGGGCAGGCCTGCCTGCTGCACCAGCTGCGCCAGCAGGCTTTCCGCGCTATGTGCGGCCATATCCGCGGCCATCTCTATATACATCACGGGCGGTGCGCTCAGGTGCAGTGTTTGTGTAGCAAGGGCATGTTCGCAGGCGGCGGCATCTGTGAAAAAACAAACCGCGCCGATACCGCCAAACATGCCGATGTCTGCGCGCTGGCCGCAGACGGTCATGCCGGGCTGCAAAATCCCCTCCGCCAGCTCGTCGTTTTCAAACCGTGCCAGATGGTATTCATGTGCGTTGGCATCCAGCGTATCCAGAAGTTTCGCCTGCACGGGGTTGCCCGTGGGTGCATCGGCATGCGGGGCGAAGCTGGCTTCGGCGCGGCGTACGTCGCGCTGCGCAAGTCTAAGGCCGTCGAAAGCCTGCGCACTGGTATCGGTATGCAAAATATGGCGGTCGATATAGACAAGCGAAGCCCCCGCGTCATCGGTGTGAACCAGATGCGCGCGCCAGATTTTCGCGTAGGTGCCAAGGGCGTCTGACATGTCTAACCCCGTTTTGAAATGCCGCGATATTGCCGCGGGCGGCGCACGGTGCTTTTGCACCTCACAGCATAAGCCCGCGCGGCGGCGCGCGTCAATGGTTCGGGGGTGGGTCTTCAGGGCTTGCGCGCGCGCAGGGCCTCGCCAATCGCATAAAAATGTCCGCCCGCGACGTGGTGCAGGCTGCGCCATGCGGGGTCTGCCTGTTCGTAAAGCCAGTGTCCATCTTTGAATACGCGCGTATCGGCATAGGCCGCGGTCACTTCGCCGATGAAAAGGTCATAGGCGTCCTGATTGTGCGGTTCGGGTATCACATCGCACATCAGCCACGCCGCGCAGCCTGCAACCAGCGGCAAATCATCGCCGTCCGCGCGAAAAAGCGTCACGCCGCAGCGCGCCAGTTTATCCGGCGTATCCGAAAGGCTCATGCTGCCGACATCGTTTGTCAGTTGCAGCTGCGCCGCGGTGGGAACCTGAATGGCAAAACGACCGCTGCCTTCGACAAGCGCGCGGGTGCGCGTGGCCTTGTCGATAACAACGCTCAGTTTGGGCGGCGCAAAATCAAGCGCGCAGCACCATGCGGCGGCCATGACGTTATCAATGCCGTGATGACGGGCAGAGACCAGCACCGTCGGCCCGTGGTTGAGAAGCCTGGAGGCTTTTTCAAGCGGCACGGCGGCGAAGGTATCGGGGGCGGGGTTGTTTTGCATGCGCACTCCGTAGGGTTTCGAAAAGCATCGAGCATAAAAAACCCCGCATTGCTGCGGGGTTTTTTGTATCGGTATGCGGCCGGAGAATTAAGCGTTGGCGGCTTTTTTCTCGACAGCTTTTTCCGCGGGGGCATCGGCAGCTTCGGTGTCGCGGACGTCGCGTTCACGCTCGGCGATGCGGGCGGATTTGCCGCTGCGGCTGCGCAGGTAGTACAGCTTGCCGCGGCGGACAGAACCACGGCGGACCAGCTCGATGCTGTCAACGCTGGGGCTGTAGAGCGGGAATACGCGCTCGACGCCTTCGCCGTAGCTGATTTTACGGACGGTGAAGGTCGCCTGAATGCCTTTGCCCGCGCGGCCGATGCAAACGCCTTCGAAGGCCTGAATGCGGTGGCGCAAATCTTTGCCGCTGCCTTCAACGATTTTCACGTTGACGCGCACGGTATCACCGGGCTGGAATTCGGGAATTTTTTTTGCGGTGGCTTGCTGTTTTTCCAGCTGTGCCTGTTCGAATTTCTGAAGGTCGTTCATGGTCTCTAGCCTTTTTTCTTTTGTCGGAGCCCGTGAAGTTCGGTCACGCTTTTTTCTAAACGGCGCGTGCCGGCGGCTCACCTTTTGTTATTACCGATAGGCCTGCAAACCCGCGAGCTTGCAGTGATGGGCGTGATTCATACAGAAAACAGCGGCCTATTTCAATATTTTATTCGGATTTCTTTGAAATTTCGAGATATTTGGCAAAGAGGTCAGGGCGGCGCTCCGCCGTCAGGCGTTCCGATTCCGCGCGGCGCCAGGCCTCGACCTTGGCATGGTGGCCGGAGGTAAGTACTTCTGGAACCTTGCGAATAACCCCCTCCGCATCCTGCCATTCGGCGGGGCGGGTATAATGGGGGTATTCCAGCAAATGGCGGGTGAAACTTTCCTCGCTATGGGTTTCCATATTACCAACGACATCGGGCAGGAGGCGGATGACGGCATCCAGCAGAATCATCGCGGCCTGCTCCCCGCCTGACAGCACATAATCGCCCAGCGAGATTTCTTCCGCCCCGTAGGCGTCCAGCAGGCGCTGGTCAACGCCCTCGTAGCGGCCGCAGAGGATGGTCAGGCGCGGCGCCTGCGTCAGTTCCTGCACCAGTGCCTGCGTCAGCGGCTTGCCGCGCGGGCTCATGTATATAAAGCGGCCGAGGGGCTTATGCGCCTCCAGCGTTTTTGACAGCACGTCCGGCTTCATCACCATGCCTGCGCCGCCGCCAAAGGGGGCGTCATCGACCGTTTTATGCAGGTCGGTCGCATAGGCGCGCGGGTTGACTGTATCAAAAGACCAGATGCCGCGCTCAAGCGCTTTGCCCGACAGGCTTTGCCCCAGAAACCCCGGGAACATTTCCGGGAACAGGGTGACGATATGGGCGTGAAACGGGGCTGTGTGGCGCAGGGTCATGATGCCCCAAATTCGCATAGGCGCGGGGGCGGGGTCAATCGCCGTGCGGCGCTTTGCGGCATGGCGGGGTTGTTTTATGTCTTTCGGTGACCGTTTAACAAATTGTTTACCTTTTCGATGTTATGGTTAGTCAACTGTTCAAGAAAGGGCAAGAATCATGGCACTCGGACCTGCATCTTCGGGAAATCTGGCAAAAAAGGTTC
>DQGU01000027.1 GCA_003524565.1 Rhodospirillaceae bacterium | reverse complement strand
GGGCTGTTCAGCCGCTTCCCCGCCGATGCGATTTATGGCCTGCATAATTTTCCCGACCTGCCGCTTGGCACCATGGCGACGGGCGCGGGGCCGATGCTGGCGGCGAATGACGATTTCCACGTGACGTTCAAAGGTGTCGGGGGCCATAGCGCCCGCCCTGAAAACACAACGGATGTTGTGGCGGCAGCGGCGGAGGCAATTTTGGCGATCAAAGCCATGGCCAAAGCCGAAATTCCTGCCGGCGAGCCGGCGGCGGTCACCGTCTGCGGCCTGTTCACCGATGGCGAAGCCAATAACGTTATTCCGGATGCGGCGACGTTCAACGGCAGCATCCGCAGTTTCGATGACACCCTGCACCAGACCCTGAAAACCAAAATGCAGCAAATTGTCGAAGATACCGCGCAAAAATACGGCGTCACGCTGGAACTGGAATTTGAAAATGGCTATCCCGTACTGGTTAACAGCAGCGATGAAACCGATTTCGCGGTGAAAGTCGCCAAGGAAACCGTAGGCGACAATGCCGTGATTTCCCCCGTGCCGCGCACGCTGGGCGTTGAAGATTTTGCGTTTTATCTGCAAAAAAAGCCGGGAAATTTTATGGCGATCGGCACCGGCCCGACGGACGGCAGCAAGGGACCGGATATTCACAGCGCCAAATACGACTTCAATGACGCGGCCCTGCCTGTCGGGGCGAGTTATTGGGCGCGTCTGGTCGAAAAAGCCCTGCCGCTGGGCGGCCACACTGCTAACGGCAATGAGCCGCAGGCCCCTAAACCGCCGGGGCCCTGATAGGCCTTTAAAAAGCGCGCGCTGTTGCCGAATGGGCACGCGCGCGTTTTTTTCCCGAAACGGCTTGAGTTTCCAAGAGTCTTGCCTTTATCTTGAAAGGCAGGGATTCGCCGCATTTTTCCTGTGCGCGGCGGTTAAATGTTATGCAAGTCATCGAACAATTCACCCAAGGGAAAACGGGGGATGAATCGCTCAACGAAGACAAGATTGTCGTCGATGAGCATTTTATCGGCGTGATTGACGGCGTGACGTCCCGCCGTGGCCAGATGCTGCAGGGTATGACCATCGGCCGTTTTGCGTCCGAAACCATCGCCTCCGAAATCATCCGCCTGCCGCGGCAGATAGAGGCGCGCCAGGCCATCGACCATTTGACCGAGCGCCTGAAAAGCATATCCGAAACCGTGGCGGCGTCCGAAAACAAGGGTTTCGGCGATACGCTGCGCCGTCCGGCCTGCGCGCTGGTCATGTATTCGCGCTACCGCCGCGAAATCTGGCGCGTGGCCGACCCGACGTTCATGATTAACGGCCTTGCCAATACCAAAAGCTTTTTGCAGGAAGAAAACTGGGCGCAGCTGCGGCGTGCCTATATCTGCTCCCGCCTTGCCAAGGGCGATAGCGAAGACTCTTTGCGCGATAACGATCCGACGTGGGAATTGCTGTCCCCCATGATGGGCGAATTCAAGGTATTCACCAATTATGACGGCCCTTTCGGTTATGGCGTTATCAACGGCACGCGTGTGCCCGACGCGCATGTCGAAATTTTCAACGCCAGCCACGCAACTGAAATTGTGCTGGCCAGTGATGGCTACCCTTACGTCGCCTCGACGCTGGAGGAGACGGAAAAAACCCTGCAATACGTCGTGACCCAAGACCCGCTGATGTACAGGCTCTATCCGCAGGTGAAGGGCGTGAAGCCGGGATATGTTTCGTTTGACGACCGCACCTATATCCGCTTTATTCCCTGACCTATGAGCACAGAGCCCACCCCAAGCGACGTCAAAATTGACATAATCCAAACGCCGGAGCCTTTTGCCGCCCTGTTTGCGGCGCTGGGCATTGCCGCCGTCACCTATGCCCATCCGGCCGTCTTTACGGTGGCGGAGGGGGAGGGGTTCAAACACCGCATTGCGGGCGGGCATACCAAGAACCTGTTCCTGAAGGACAAGAAAGAACAGCTCTGGCTGGTCACGGCGGGCGCCTACACGGCCGTTGACCTCAAATCCCTGCCGGATGTTATCGGCGCGGGCAGGCTGTCTTTCGGCTCGCCGGAGCGGCTCATGGACAATCTGGGCGTCACGCCCGGTTCCGTCACGCCGCTTGCCCTTGTCAACGATACCGCGCGGCGGGTGCGCTTTGTGCTGGACGAGAAATTGATGCAGTGCAGCACAATCAATTGCCACCCCCTCCGTAATGATATGACCACCTGCCTTGCGCCGGACGGGCTTTTGCGGCTGCTGCGGCATTGGGGGTACGCGCCGCAGGTCGCCAACCTTGAAAAACGCAGCTGATACGCGCTCTTTGGGCTTTATTTTGCGTTGATTTTGCGGCCTTCGGGCTTATTTCTATGAAACAGGCTGCTATAATGCGCTTGTATGTTGAATAGCGCGCTTTGCGCCGCTTCTAGAAAACGGAATACCGATGCTCGACCTGACCCAACTTGGCAAAAAATCCGTGGATACCGCACAAAGCGCCCATATCCGCGACACGCATACCGAAGCCTTCGAAACTGATGTGCTGGCGCAATCGATGCGCACGCCCGTGATTGTCGATTTCTGGGCGACGTGGTGCGGGCCTTGCAAACAGCTGATGCCGCTTTTGGAAAAGGTGGTCAACGAAGCAAACGGCAAAGTGCAGATGGTTAAAGTCGATATCGACAAAAGCCCCGAGCTGGCGCAAGTCTTCCGCGTGCAGTCGGTGCCCACAGTCTATGCCTTCTGGCAAGGCCAGCCCGTCGATGGTTTCATGGGCGGCAGACCGGAGAGTGAACTGCGCGCCTTTGTGCAAAAGCTCGTCGCGCTTGGCGGCGCTGCAGCGGATAACGACGATAACGCAGAAACGGCGCCCGTCGATGTCAGCGCGGAAATGAAACGCGCCGACGATTTTTTTGCCGCCGCTGCCTATACGGATGCGATGGCAGCCTATAGCACCGTTCTGGATATCGCGCCCGATAACATGGATGCGATGGCCGGCATCGGCTGGTGTTTCGTTGCCGAAAAATCGCCCGAAGGCGTCACCGAAATCGTATCGCAACTGACGGACGAACAGCGCGCGCATCCGCGCATCAAGGGGCTTTCGTTTTTGCTTGCCGCTATCGACGATGCCGCCGGTCTTGCAGACGTCGCCGCGATTGAAGCGCAGGTGAATAAAGAGCCTAAAAATCATGCCGCGCGTTTTGACCTTGCGCGTGTGCAGCTGGCGGCTTGCGATATTGAATCCGCGATTGATACGCTGGTTGACCTCACGCGCCGCGACCGCGAATGGCAGGAACAAAAAGCCCGCAAATTGCTTTTGGACGTTTTCGACGCGCTCGGCAATGCGCATCCGCTGACGGCGCAGGGGCGGCGCAAGTTGTCCGCCGTTTTGTTTTCTTGAAGGAACAGGGCATGGCTGACCCGTTCGATATATCTTTCGATGCGCTTCCGGCGGAAATGCCGCTGTTTCCGTTGCCGCGCGTGATTTTGCTGCCGCGTGCGCAGCTGCCGCTGAATATATTCGAACCGCGTTATCTGGCCATGACCCGCGCCGCGCTTGCCACCGACCGTCTTATCGGCATGATACAGCCGCAGGATGAAACGGGCAGGCTTTGCAAAACCGGCTGCGCGGGGCGCATTGTGTCTTTTAGCGAAACCGACGACGGGCGTTACCTGATTACCCTCAAAGGCGTCGCGCGTTTTAACCTGTCATCCGCGCCCGTGCAGGCTGCGGGCGGTTATTTGCAGGTGAAGCCCGAATGGTCGGCGTTCAAGGGCGACCTTGAACCCGATACCGTCACCGATATTTGCCGCGAAACCATGGTGAATACGCTGCATGCCTATTTCAAAAAAATGGGCATGTCCTGCGACCAGTGGGAACAGATACGCCAGATTGGCTGCGAAAAACTTGTCGCGACGCTCAGCGTTGTCTGCCCGTTTGACGCCGAAGAAAAACAGGCGCTTCTGGAGGCGCCCAAACTGTCCGACCGCGCGCGCATTTTGCACGGGCTTTTGGAATCCGCCGTGCGTGAAAGCTGCGGCAGCGGTTGCAACAAAGACACCTGCCACTAATTTTGTCCGGCCCCTGATTTTAACCGAAAGCTGCCCATGCCCAGCGACATCAAAAAAGCCGATCCCAAACTTCTCGAAATCCTCGTCTGCCCGCTGACCAAGGCGCCGCTGGAATATGACGAGGCGCGGCAGGAACTTGTCAGCCGTCAGGCTGGCCTTGCCTTCCCCATCGAAAATGGCATTCCGGTGATGCTGCCCGACGCCGCGCGCAAGCTGGATTAGGCGTTTATGTCAGAACGTATCTGGATATACGATTCAACCCTTTTCGCGGGCGACCACGCCCCCGGCCACAGCATGCGCGCGGAAGACAAGCCGCGCATGGCCGAAGCGCTCGACCGCATGGGCGTCGATATTATCGAAGCGGGCATGCCGGACGATGACAGCGACATTGAAAGCATCCGCCGTGTCGCGCAGGTGTTGCATGGTGCAAAAATTTCCATTATCTGCCGCACGCGCCCCGAGGACATCATGGCCGCCGCGCAAATATCCCGCCGTGCGCCGCGCGTGCGTTTGAACGTATTTACGGCGGTATCGCCGCAGCACATGAAACACCGCCTGAATATGGATGCCGCCGAAACGCTGGCCGTTATCCGAAACGGTATCACGGCCGCGCGTGCCCATGCCGAAGACGTGCAATGGACAGCCGAAGACGCCACGCGGGCGGAGCCTGAATTTCTGTGCCGCGCCATAGAAACCGCCATTCGCGCGGGCGCCTCCACCATCAACATCGCCGACAGCGTGGGCTACGGCGTGCCCGCCGAAATGGCGCAAATTGTGCAGATGGTTAAAAACCGCGTGCCGGATATCGACCGCGCCGTATTGTCTGTTGACTGCCCTAACGACCTTGGCCTTGCGCTTGCCAACAGCCTTGCGGCGCTGGATGCGGGCGCACGGCAAGTGACGGTGACGCTGGGCGGTATCGGCGCGCGCGCCGGCCATGCGGCGCTAGAAGAAGTCGTCATGGCCATCCGCACGCGGCAAGACAGGCTGGCCTACGAAACGGGCGTTGTGTCCGAATACCTCGCCCCGGCGGCGAAACTGCTGGGGGAACTCACCGGCTTCACGCCCCAGCCCAGCAAGCCTGTCATCGGGCTGAATGTGTTTTCGCAGGAATCGGGCATTCACCTTGATGGCCGCGCATACGACGTCATGACGCCGGAATCCGTCGGGCGCGATAAATCCGAACTGGTGCTGGGCAAATATTCCGGCCGCAGTTTTTTCCGCGCCAAATTGCGCACGCTCGGGTTTGAACTGGACGATACGGCGCTTGATGCCGCCTATGCGCGGTTTCAGGATTTTGCCGAACGCCGCCGCAAGGTCAGCGACGAAGATTTGCGCGTGATTGTCACCGCAACCGAAGGCCTGCCGCGCGAGCGTGTAACGTTTGTGGGGCTTGGGGTCAAATCGGGCTCCTTCGGCCCGCAAGAGGCAGAGCTTGAAATCGACATGGACGGCCAGCGGCAAAAAGCCCGCGCGATGGGCAAAGGCCCTGTCGATGCCTGTTTCAAGGCGATGCGTATTCTGGTGCCGCATGACGACGTGATTTTGACGCATTACGAGCTGAAGGCGCTGACCCAAGGCTCCGACGCGAAGGGCGAAGTGAACGTGCGCCTGTCGGGCGGCGGGCATAGCTATAACGGCATCGGCATCGACCCCGATGTGATTGTGGCGTCGGTGCGCGCCTATATCGACGCGCTCAACCGTATGCTGGCAGGCCGCGATGCTGAAAACCATCATCAAAATGCGTAAAGCCGCCGCGCCGATACCGCCCGCCGACATCGACGGCGTGCGGGTGGTGCCAAATGGCCGCGCGCGGCGCTTGTCGCTGCGCGTGGATGCAAAATTGGGCGATGTTGTTTTGACATGGCCGAAGCGCACCTCGCTCAAATCCGCCGAAAGATTTGTGCGCGATAACAAAGACTGGATTGAAAAACACCGCGCCAAGTTAACGCCCGCGCGCCAGTTTGCGGCGGGTGATGCGGTTTCGGTCGGCGGCAAAACATATACCATTCGGCATGAAACGGGGCGCGGCCTTGCGCGGCTTGCAGGCGATGCGCTGGTTGTGCATGGCGATGCCGCGCATATTCACCGCCGCGTGCGCGATTTCCTCAAGGCCGAGGCGCTGCGGCAGCTGAGCGCGCTGTCGCATGAAAAATCCGCCGCCTTGGGGCTGAAGCCTTCAAGCGTGCGCGTGCTCGACCCCAAATCGCGCTGGGGCAGCTGCGGCGCGGATGGCAGGCTGATGTATTCATGGCGGCTTATCCTCGCCCCCGCCGATGTCATGGATTATCTGGTCGCCCACGAAGTCGCCCACCGCGTGCACATGAACCACGGCCCTGCCTTCTGGCGTCTTTGCGCCAGCCTGACCACCAACGCCAAAGCCTCCCGCCACTGGCTGAACGAACAC
>DQGU01000138.1:4921-5098 GCA_003524565.1 Rhodospirillaceae bacterium | reverse complement strand
GGACGCTCTGTCCGGCTTTTTTTATTAATCGTATGTGCTTAATTTTCCGTGCGGTAATTCGGCGCTTCACGCGTGATGGTGACATCGTGCACATGGCTTTCGCGGTACCCCGCGCCGGTCATGCGGATGAATTTCGCATGCGCCTGCATATCCGCAATCGTCGCGCAGCCCGTATAG
>DQGU01000138.1:420-4672 GCA_003524565.1 Rhodospirillaceae bacterium | reverse complement strand
CGCGCAGCCCGTATAGCCCATGGATGCGCGCAGGCCGCCCATCATCTGGTGGATAACGGCGGCGATGGGGCCTTTGTACGGCACGCGGCCTTCGATTCCCTCGGGCACCAGTTTCTGGCTTTCCTTGACGGCGCCTTGCGCGTATCTGTCGGCGCTGCCCTTGACCATCGCGCCCACGCTGCCCATGCCGCGGTATTCTTTGTATGAACGGCCTTGGTACAAAATCACTTCGCCCGGCGATTCGTCCGTGCCTGCGAACATGCCGCCCAGCATCACGCAATCCGCCCCCGCCGCGATGGCCTTGGCCATGTCGCCGCTGCTGCGGATGCCGCCGTCGGCAATCACGGGCACATCGTATTTATGCGCAACCGCCGCGACGTCCATCACGGCAGTTAATTGGGGTACGCCAATGCCCGCGACAATACGCGTGGTGCAAATCGACCCGGGGCCGATGCCGACCTTCAGGCAATCCGCGCCCGCGTCAATCAATGCCTTGGCGGCCTCGCCCGTCGCGATATTGCCGGCAACGATGCGCACGCGGTTGTGCAGGCGGCGGATTTTGCCGACCATTTCGCCGACCGATTTGGCATGGCCATGTGCGGTATCGACCACAATTAAATCCACATCGGCCTCGACCAGCGCAGCGGCGCGCTCAAAATTGCTTTCCCCCGTGCCGATGGCGGCGGCGGCGCGCAGACGGCCCTCGCCGTCCTTGCAGGCGGTCGGGTGCAGCTGCGCCTTTTCGATGTCTTTCACGGTAATCAGGCCGATGCAGCGTTCATTATTATCAACCACCAGCAATTTTTCGATGCGGTGGCGGTGCAAAAGGTCTTTGGCTTTTTCCTTGTCGGCTTTGTTGTAAACCTTGACCAGATTTTCCGATGTCATCAGCTCGCTGATTTTTTGTTTGGGGTTCTTGGCAAACCGCACATCGCGGTTGGTCAAAATGCCGACCAGCTTGCCGTTTTGCAGCGTCACGGGAATGCCCGAAATATTATGCGCACGCATGGTGGCGAGCGCTTCGGCCAGCGTCGCGTCGGGGCGGATGGTGATGGGGTTCACGACCATGCCGCTTTCGTATCGCTTCACGCGGCGAACTTCTTCGGCCTGCTGCTCGATGCTCAGGTTGCGGTGAATAACGCCGATGCCGCCCGCCTGCGCCAGCGCAATCGCGGCGGCGCTTTCTGTAACGGTATCCATGGCGGCGGACAGCAGGGGGATATTCATGCCGATGTCGCGCGTGATGCGGGTGGAGGTATCGGCTTCGTGCGGCTGGATTTCGGATGCGCCGGGCAGCAAAAGCACGTCATCGAACGTCAGCCCCTCCGCCCCGATTTTACTGCGCGGGTGCGGCAGGATTTTGGTTTTGCCGGATTTGGAAACGCCCTTTTTGCCGGCCGCTTTTTTCGCTGCGCCCGCCGTGGTCTTGCCCGATTTTTTCGCTGATTTCGCCATAATGCAACCCCCTGTAATCCCACAGCCGCGCTGCGGCCATACATGTATCCGCCGGATGACGGTTGCATGTTTTTATAGAACGGATTGCGGGGGATGTCTACTGATTAACTAAAGACGTCTGCTCGTGTATGTGGTG
This sequence comes from Rhodospirillaceae bacterium, assembly GCA_003524565.1. Lineage (GTDB taxonomy): Bacteria > Pseudomonadota > Alphaproteobacteria > Micavibrionales > UBA2020 > UBA2020. Next base: position 3,081 of record DQGU01000138.1, on the reverse strand, counting down.
ATTTCCGGTACGGCTATTCGTATGCTATCCGGAATAGGCGTATATGATTTTTCTTTCTTTGGGGATGACAACCACAAATCCGCCGCCCCAGCCCAAGTAAGTATAAAAATTCCCGCGCGCCGCCAGCGCCGCGTTTGCGATGTCTGCAAATTCCTGCGGCGGGGTTATGGGCGATTTGATGCCCGGTTTGTTTAAATAATTCTCTATCTTTGGCGTCGCGGCGGTTTTTGCGCGTTCTTTGTGCCGCTGCGCGGGGTCGGTCCAGTTCGGGTTTCCGCCCATGGGGGTTTCAATCCAACCCATAAGCGCCTGACGGCTGCTTGCGCGCGTAAGGTTTTGCAGGGCAGATATGCCTTCTTTCTCAAGCGTCAGCGCGAATTCTTCTGGCAGTGGATATACAGCAAATCCCGCCGATTTTCCGCCAAGGCCGAATCCCTCGATGCTTTCGATTTTATATAACGGCTTTTCCGTACGCAGCTCCGGCGGCAAAAGATGCGCATAGTAAGCCTGTCTCGTCCACTGCCCGCCTGGATATGCGCAAAGTGCGAGAGAAAAAGCCGCCACGCAAAAAGCAGCAGCCAGTTTTTTCGGGTAAGCGCGGCCAGCGGCCAGTTTTGTTTGCAGGCAGCAATAATGAGAAAATGCACAAGGCGCCGCAAGCACGGCGCCATAGAAAGCAAGCGTAGCGTCTTTTGTCGTCACCCATGCGGCGATGGGGATAAGCAGATATAAGACGGCGCAAGAGGCAAAGCTGTGCGTCTCGAACATTTTTCGTAGCAGCGGCATAAAAAGCAGAGCGAGCAGCGGCAGGGGCGCATATAAAATCAGCGTGACCAAAGTCATGCCAATCACGCGTGTCGCTGTGGGTGTTTCATCAAATCCGAAAAAGAAGGGAAAAATAAAATTTCCTGCGGTCATGCCGAAGATATAGGAAAAAAGAAGACAGGCGGCATGCCGAAGATATGAAAGTGCCTCTGTGTTTTCTACGTCGGTTTTCACTCAATCGTCCCCGTATATCTAAGCGTCTGTTTCATCATGCTTAATTTTTTTATAGTAAGTTTGTATTTCAAATAAACACTTTCCGACAATCGCTCTGCTTCCCCCAAATATCAAAAACAAGAGCATAAAAGTGAAAAAATAGCCGACAACAAGAGTGCCCAAACCTTCACTTGTTAACTTGCAGGGCTTCCCGCTAAAGTGCCAATTTGCATTTTCTTCAATTGTATAAATACAAGTGTCTTCGCCAGTATTCGTTCCTTCAAAAATGGGGATGGAGGTGAAAGACGCGATAGCGCATATAGCCGCTATTGTCCAGTAACTGAACAAAGCTTTTAGAGCCTTTACTCCCACTCAATCGTCCCCGGCGGTTTGGAGGTGATGTCGTAGACCACGCGGTTGATGCCGCGGACTTCGTTCACGATGCGTGTGGCGACGTGGCCGAGGAAGTCGTGGGGGAGGGGGGCGTAGTCCGCCGTCATGCCGTCGATGGAGGTGACAGCGCGCAGCGCGAGGACGTGGTCGTAGGTACGTCCATCACCCATGACCCCGACGGTTTTGACGGGCAGCAGCACGGCGAAGGCCTGCCATGTTTCGCGGTAGAGTTTTTTGTCATGCAGCTCGCCAATAAAAATTGCATCGGCGGCGCGCAGGATGTCGAGCTTTTCGCGGGTGATGTCGCCCGGAATGCGAATGGCAAGGCCGGGGCCCGGGAATGGGTGGCGTTCGATGAATTTCTCCGGCACGCCGAGCGCGCGGCCAAGCGCGCGGACTTCGTCCTTGAACAGCATGCGCAGCGGCTCCACCAATTTGAATTGCAAATCTTCGGGCAGTCCGCCGACGTTGTGGTGGGATTTGATGGTGACGCTCGGCCCGCCCGAAAACGATACACTTTCGATGACGTCGGGGTAGAGCGTTCCCTGCGCGAGGAATTCGGCGGGGCCAGCCTTTTTCTTGGCGTCTTCGAACACATCAATAAATGTTTTGCCGATAATTTTGCGCTTCTCTTCGGGGTCGGTCACGCCCGCGAGGCGGGAGAGGAACAAATCCTCCGCATTTTCATGTACCAGCGGCACGTTGAAATGGTCGCGGAAGAGGGCGACGACTTCGGCGGCTTCGTTCTGGCGCATCAGGCCTGTATCAACGAAAACGCAGGTCAGCTGCTCCCCAATTGCGGCATGCAAAAGTGCGGCGACGACGGTTGAATCAACCCCGCCCGATACGCCGCAAATCACGCGGCCCGTGCCCACCTGCGCGCGCAGGCTTGCGATGATTTCATCGCGAAAATGCGCCATGCTCCAGTCCGCCTTGCACTGCGCGATGTCGATGACGAAATTGCGTAAAAGCTTTGCCCCCTCGGGCGTGTGGGCGACTTCGGGGTGGAACTGCACGCCATAAAGCCCGCGTGCGGGGTTTGCGACGGCGGCGTGGGGGCAGCTGTCACTGGCGGCAATGGTTTCGAATCCGGCGGGCAGGGTTTTGACGCTGTCGCCGTGGCTCATCCACACCTCCGCGCGGCTGCCGTCGCCCATACCGGCGAGGAGATTTGCTTTTTCGGTGCGGATAAAGGCGCGGCCGAATTCGCGTTTGTCGGATGGTGCGACGCTGCCGCCCAGCTGCGCGCACATGGTCTGCTGGCCATAGCAGATGCCGAGCACGGGGACG
>DQGU01000138.1:0-227 GCA_003524565.1 Rhodospirillaceae bacterium | reverse complement strand
CCCAGCTGCGCGCACATGGTCTGCAGGCCATAGCAAATGCCGAGCACGGGCACGCCCATGTCGAAAACCTCCATCGGCGCGCGCGGGGAATTTTCTTCGGTCACCGAAGCGGGGCCGCCTGAAAGGATGATGGCCTTGGGCGCGAGGGCGCGGATATCGCTGATGGGGGTATTGAACGGCTTCAGCACCGCATAAACGCCCGCTTCGCGCACGCGCCGTGCAATCAG
>DQGU01000023.1 GCA_003524565.1 Rhodospirillaceae bacterium | reverse complement strand
CTCGTCGGCGATCAGCACCTGGGGGTTGCAGGAGAGCCCCATGGCAATCATCACACGCTGGCGTTGCCCGCCCGACAATTCATGCGGATAGGCGCCAAGGCGGGTGGCGAGCTTTTGCAGCCCCACCAGCTCCAGAAGTTCCACCACCCTTTTGCGCGCGGCGTCCGGCTGCATTTTTTTATGCAGAAACAGAACCTCGCTGATTTGTTTTTCAATCGTGTGCAGCGGGTTCAGGGATGTCATGGGCTCCTGAAAAATCATCGAAATGCGGTTGCCGCGGATACTGCGCAGCACATCGCTCTTCGCCCCCATCATTTCCTGCCCGTCAAAAACGATAGAACCGGAAGGATGCTGCGCAACCGGATAAGGCAGCAGTTGCAGCACCGAAAGCGCGCTGACCGATTTGCCAGAGCCGGATTCCCCCACCACCGCCAGCGTTTCGCCTTTGTGGATAGACAGGCTGAGGTTTTTGACAGCCTGCGTACGGTTGGAGCCGTTTACAAAATCGACGCTCAGGTTTTTGATATCAAGCAGCGGTTTCATCGCCACCGCTCCCGGAAGGCTTTACGCGGGTCAAAGGCGTCGCGCACGGCTTCGCCGACAAAGGTCACAAGGCTCAGCATCACCGCGAGCGAGAAAAAGGCCGTAATGCCCAGCCACGGCGCCTGCAGGTTGTTTTTCCCCTGCGCCAAAAGCTCCCCCAGCGAGGGGGAACCGGGCGGCAAGCCAAAGCCGAGGAAATCAAGACTGGTCAGCACCGTAATCGAACCCGTCAGCACAAAAGGCATCATGCTGAGCGTCGCCACCATGGCGTTCGGCAACGCATGGCGGAACATGATAACGGGCGTCGAGACACCGAGCGCCCGCGCAGCGCGGATGTAATCGAGGTTGCGCGCTTTCAAAAACTCCGCCCGCACCACATCGACCAGCGTCATCCACGAAAACAGCAGCATAAGGCCGAGCAGTGTGAGAAAGCCGGGCGTAATCACGCTCGACATGATAATCAGCAAAAACAGGACGGGCATACCGCCCCAGATTTCGATGAAACGCTGCGATAGCAAATCGAACCAGCCGCCGAAATATCCCTCCATCGCGCCGACAATCACACCGACAAGGCTGCTGAGCAGCGTCAGCGTCAGGCCGAACAGCACGGAAATGCGGAAACCGTAAATCAGCCGCGCCATCACATCGCGCCCCTGGTCGTCCGTGCCCAGCCAATTTTCGGCCGTGGGCGGCGACGGCGCGGGCACTTGCAAATTGTAGTTAATGGTGCGGTATGAATAGCGGATGAGCGGCCAGAGCATCCAGCCCTTGTCGTTAATCAAACCCTGCACATAAGGGTCGCGATAATCGGCTTCGGTTTCAAATTCGCCGCCGAAAGTGGTTTCAGGGTAGGATTTGAATACCGGCGCGTAATAGCTGCCGTCGTATTTCAGCAAAATGGGCTTGTCGTTGGCAATCAGCTCCGCCCCCAGTGTGGCGAAGAAAAGGAACAGGAAAATCCACAAGGAATACCAGCCGCGGCGGTTGCGGCGGAACTGGCGCAGGCGGCGTTCGGTCATGGGCGCAAAACGTCCGGCCATCAGCGCGCCCCCTGTGCGTTAAAATCAATACGCGGGTCAACCCATGTCATGGTCAGGTCGCTGACAAGTTTGATAAGAAAGCCGAGCAGCGTGAAGATATAAAGCGTGCCGAACATCACCGGATAATCGCGGTTGAGCGCAGATTCGAAACCCAGCAGACCAAGCCCGTCGAGCGAGAAAATCGTTTCAATCAAAAGAGAACCTGTCAGGAAAATACCCATCAAAGCCGCAGGAAATCCAGCAATAACCACCAGCATCGCGTTCCTGAACACATGGCTGTAGAGGATTTTATTTTCCGGCAATCCCTTCGCACGTGCGGTCAGGACATACTGCTTGTTGATTTCTTCCATGAACGAGTTTTTGGTCAAAATCGTCAGCCCGGCAAAACCGCTGATAACCATCGACAGCACCGGCAACGTCATGTGCCAGAGATAATCGAGGATGCGGCGCGGCCAGCTCAGCTCTTCCCAGTTTTCAGACACCAGCCCGCGCAAGGGAAAGACATCGAAGTACTTGCCGCCCGCAAAAACGACGATAAGAAAAATCGCAAACAGAAACCCGGGGATAGCATAGCCCGCAATAATCACCCCGCTGGTCCAGATGTCAAAAGCGGAGCCGTCACGCACGGCCTTGCGGATACCCAGCGGGATGGAAATCATATAAATCAGCAGCGTTGTCCAAAGCCCGAGCGAAATGGACACGGGCATTTTTTCAAACACCAAATCAACCACCCCGCGGTCGCGAAAATAGCTCTGCCCGAAATCGAACATCAGGTAGTTTTTCATCATCAGGAAAAAACGCTCGCCCAGCGGCTTGTCAAAACCGAATTGTTTTTCCAAATCGGCGATAAACGCGGGGTCGAGGCCTTGCGCGCCGCGGTATTTACCCGCGCCGCCCGATGCGCCGCTGCCTGTCAGCTGTTGCTGCATCATTTGCGTCGCCGCGCCGTCATTGCCGCCGCCGGAAAAACGCTCCGTCGCCGATGTGCTGATGCCTTGCAGCTTGGCAATCATTTGTTCAACCGGCCCGCCGGGCGCGATTTGCACAATCAAAAAATTGAGCAGGATGATGCCGAACAGCGTCGGTATCATAAGCAGCAGACGGCGGATGATATAGGCAGCCATGTTCTTTTACGTCATCTTTCGTTTATTTCTTGCCGCCCGCTTCGCTTTCGCGTTTTTTCAGCACGGCGTCTTTTTGCGAGTCATACCACCACGTCCCTACAATCCCGAGACCGTATTTGGGCGGCGTTGCGGGGTGGCCGAATTTATCCCAATACGCCACGCGGTGATAGCTGGTATGCCACTGCGGAATGACATAGTGGTTCCACAGCAATACGCGGTCGAGCGCGCGGGTGCGGGCGATAAGTTCTTCGCGGTCGGGGGCGGCCACGATTTGTTCAATCAGCGCATCCACAACCGGATTTTTAATACCGATGATATTGCGGCTGCCGTTGAGGTCCGCTTTGTCCGCGCCCCAGAAATCGCGCTGTTCGTTGCCCGGCGACAGCGATTGCGGGAAAGAGCCGATGGTGACATCAAAATCGAAATCATCCATGCGTTTCTGGTACTGCGCCGTATCGACCACGCGCAGCGTCGCGTCGATGCCCAGACGTTTGAGATTGCCAATCATCGGGTTAATCCAGCGCGCGAAGGCTTCGCTGTGCAGCAGGAATTCGAAGCGGAAAACCTGTCCGTCTTTTTCGAGCAGCTGGCTCTTCTTGTCCATTTTCCAGCCCGCCGCCTCCAGCATCGCGCGCGCCTTGGCCAGATGGGCGCGCATGTCGTTGCCGCTGCCGGATGTTACAGGGTTTTTATAGGCCTGCGTGAAAACTTCTTCGGGCACTTTGCCGCGGAAAGCTTCGAGGATTTCAAGTTCCCGCCCCTGCGGCAAACCGGAAGAAGCCAGTTCCGAGTTTGCAAAATAACTGCCCGTGCGCGTATAGGTGCCATAGGCGAACTGGCGGTTCGACCACTCAAAATCGAAAGCGTAATTGAGCGCGGCGCGCACTTGCGGGTCGGCAAAAACGGCGCGGCGGGTATTGAAGGCAAAGGCCTGCATGCCCGCAGGCAGGCTATGGGGGATTTCTTCCTTGCGGATAAGCCCCTTCTGCACGGGGCGCTGGCCTTTGTATTCGGATTCCCACGACTTGGCGATGTTTTCCTGACGCACGTCATAAGCGTCCGCAAAAAACGCCTGCAGCAAAACCGTTTCGTCACGGAACATTTCATAGGATATGGTGTCGAAATTATACTGGCCGCGGTTGATGGGCAGGTCTTTCGCCCACCAGTCTTTCACGCGTTCGTACACAATACGGCGGCCGGCATCGATGGATTTGACTTTATAAGGCCCGCTACCCGTGACCGCCGTCAGCACGGTTGCAGAAAAATCCTTTCCCTCGAAGGCATGTTTGGGCAGCACAGGCATTTGCCCCATAATCAGCGGCAATTCACGGTTGCCTGCCATGTTGAACACAAAGGTCACGCGCTGGGGCGTTTCGGCCTTGGCTTCCTTCACGTTGCCGTAGTAGCTGCGGTAGAAAGGATGCCCTTTTTCCATCAGCGTCTGGAATGTCCAAACCACATCGGCCGCCGTGAGGGGCTTGCCGTCATGGAAACGCGCTTCCTTACGCAGGTTGAAGGTGACGAAGCTGCGGTCTTCGGGCATTTCGATGCTTTCGGCAATCTGGCCGTATTCGGTGAAGGCTTCGTCGTCCGTATTGGTCAGCAGCGTTTGAAACGTCATGCCCAGCCCCGGCGCCGCAACACCGCGGAGTGTGAAGGGATTGAGCGTATCGAAAGTGCCGAAAGACGCCATGCGCAGCTCGCCACCCTTGGGCGCATCCGGATTGGTGTATTCCAGATGGGTGAAATCGGCACCGTATTTCGGCGCGCCATGCATGGCCAGCGCATGCACCGGCGCGGGCGCGGTTGCCGCGGGAACAGCCACGGCCATTTCCGCCCGCAGCTGCGGCACAGCAAAAGTACTGGCCAAAAGCGCGCCAAAGGCCACAGCAGCAGACATTGTGCGGACGGGCAGTGCGAACATGTAAAATCCCCTGAAAATACAAAAACTTAGATTGTCCAGTTTCCGGTTTTTACTATACCCCCTGCCCCTGCGGGGCGCAAGTGCCGCGCCTGCCCCGCCGCGCGCCGTTTGCCGCAAAACAAAACCGCCGGACTTGCGCCCGGCGGTTTGTTTTGTCTGAGGTGACGTCTTTTATGTCTGTTTGACGTCACCGGTGTTTTCTTTGCGGCCGACTTTACCAATCGCACCACCACCAAACTGACCCATGACGTTCGAGGCAGCATACATCATACCAGCCGTCGAGTTGTCGTCGAAGCTTTGGTCAGGCGTACCACCCAGCCAGCGCATCATAGCGCTCGGGATGAGGTCCATCAGCTTGAAGGTAGAGTTCGCGGCCGTGTAGATGGCACCAACATAGATGACCGTGTAGGCCACATGCGAGATAAGGCGGGTCAAAGTACCCATCTCGGCACGCAGTGCGCTCACACCGTTCAGGAAGTTGGCGTGGAAATAGACCACGAAGGTGTTGAAGATAAGCATCGCACCCACGAAACCAAGAACCACCAGCACCGGACGAACCAGTACGTTCAGCCACAGGATCCAGCAGGTTTTTGCTGCACCGGCCAGGCCTTCACCTTCGGAAGACAAGTGAGCCAGGGCGGCAATCGGCACCATCGCGACAGCTTCAAAGACCGAGATAATCCAGGTCAGCACCGCGAAGGTCACACGCAGCAGCGGCAGGACGGGCACCATATATGCCAGCATCATACCGGCCAGCATGGCCATGGCAGACAGAGACTGGGCACCACGGAGCAGACCGCTGGACGCCAAACCCTCACCGATGGTGAAACCGGCAATAGTGATGGTGGACAGGGACTGCAGGATGGTCATCAGACCCCAGATGGTCGCAGCCCAACCCATGATGGTACGGCCCGCTTCGACCAGCTTGACGAACGGATAGGTGTTACCCGTCGGGTCATGCAGCGCAAAGAGGAAGGAAGATTGCTCACCCGGGATAAGGCGGGAAGCGACCGCATCCATCAGCGCGCCCGAGCTGTTGGCAGCCTTCACCAGCGACGCGATGGATTCACCACCTGCTTCACCCGTGAATTCCGTACCGCCCGTGTTCACCGACGTACCCGGCGCCGTCACAGCACCCGGCGCGACCATGGAGCCGCCCGTCGGGTCAGACATCTGCTGGTCCCACCACAGTTGATAGTGTGCGGTGATTTCGCGCGTTCTCTTTTCGATAAGCGACTGCTGTTCGGTGTTGGTGGTCTGTTCGGGAATGACGTCCCACAGCGTACCCGGGACGACAGACACCGGCAGGTCACGCGCCGACATCGCAAAGCCGTTAATCATACCAACGAAGTGCGGGAACAGACCCATACCGGCCCAGCCCTTTTCCGTCAGCTCGGTCAACATATCGGTGTTGATATAGTTGACCAGCTGGGTCAGAGAACCACCGTTGGTTGCCGTGGTGCAATCCGCCGCGCCGCAATATGCGTTGTTGATACGCGTCATGACGGTGTTGACCATGGTCTGGTGGCAGCTCAGATCCGGGAAGCCGCTTTCCGTACCGCCCGCACCGCACTGGCCGACAGCTGTACAGCCGGCATTCGCAGGCAGGTTGGCACCTTGCTCTTGCACAGGGTTCGTACCGCCGCCGTTCGGACGCATGTGGCGGCCGACGAAAGCGCAGGCGAAGTTATGTGCCTGATCCATCACAGGACCCGGTTCGCCGAAAAGACCCGTGGTGTAGTTCGTGGCACTGGTACCGAAAAGCGCGTTGCTCATGTCACGCTGGAACAGCATGGCCGCGTTTTCCAGCGCGTGCTGCGGTTGGGAGTTGGCCACTTGGAAGGCGTAGCTTTCCGCAGCGCCATCCTGCACACGGAATTCAATCTTACCGCACAGGTTACCCGCAGCCGAGCCGTAGGTGAAAGACACCGTGTTGCCGAAGAATTGCGTGCTCGGGCCGCGGCGCGTCACGATATAGCGGTTCGGGAAGAAGGTGGGCACACCTGCCTGCACACGGGATTCCGTGTTATAGGCAATCTGGCACACTTTCATGCGCGCGATGCTGGAAACAACACCACCCACCTCTTGCGACGGCAGGAAGCCGGCAATCAGGGCGTTGGCATCCAGAACGCCCGCAACATAAGTCGTCCAGGCGCGGGTACCGAAGTTGGAACCCCATTCCGCCAGTTTCATCACGGCGAACTGGCCGGAGCTGAAACCCGTGGTGCCGAGCGGAATCATCAGACCCAGCGCGAAAACGACGCGGATAGGCGTCCACACCATGTTGTGGCGGCCACCGCCGACGATACCGGTTTTCGCCGTATCGACAACGATGGACAAAATCATCCAGAAAATCATCACGGCCGCAACGACCATGATACCCGTGTTATAGACCTGCATCAGACCGGTCAGGGCGTTCTGCATCAGGCCGCCTTCGCCAACAGTCGATTGACGCAAGACTTTATCGAGAACCATCAGGCCAAGGTCGGCAGACGCGCGGCTTTCGTCGGCAGCCGTCGTCACGTCATAAGCTGTACGCGTATCGAACATCGCACCCTTGGTACCGCCGGCGAAACCGCCCGTCAGCGCGTTTTCGATGTCGGTTGCGCCGCCTTTGTTATACGGGTCGCCCGGGTGGGAGAAAATCTGCGCCTGTGCAGCCGTGCCAAGACCGAAGGTCACCGTCAGCAAGAACGTGCCGATGGCGCAGATGGTCACAGCAATCATCATAATGACGGACAGGAAAAGCCCCCACTGCATCGGTGTGGCACGCTGCACGCGGAGGTTATACCAGGCTTCGCCCATCAGCTGGGGGAAGGAATATTTTCTCACACCCTCGATGCCGTAGCGAGTCGAGGGGTGGTTATGGGGGATGAGTCCCGCTTGCGCGAACATCAGCGCAAGAGTGCGCATGAAGACGGGCCCGATGTGGGAGAAATGCTGAAAGCACAAACTAAACTGCGGCATGAACAGGAATGCTGCGACAGAAGTGCTTTTTACACGTTTGGATTCGCTCATGGCTTTACCCCGACTAGAAATACCACACCACCTTCTTCAGGCTTATAAGTTCATCTTACGCCTTTTTCTTAAAATCGTCAAATTTATTGACATTTATGCAAAATTTTCATCAAATTTTATCTAAATTTAACCATTGATTAATTCAATGAAAACAAAGAAAAATTTGACTTTCTTACCAGATTAGCCCGCGGCTAAGATATGTGGGGCGATAGGGGAAGCCGGCGAAAAATTCGCCCAACCGATTCTCTGAGCCGCCCCCCGCTGCCCCTTCAAAGCTTTCGCGGTGGATGCCTGCGGTCACCAAAACCGAGTCGATTCCGGCCCCTGTCGCGCCCGCAATATCGGTGGGCATGGCATCGCCCACGCCCAGCACCCGCATGCCGGGCATGGCGGCCAGGCAATGGCTGTAAACCTGACGGTACGGCTTGCCGAACCACGTCACCTCGCCGTCCATCTGTATATATATGTCAGCGAGGGTTCCCGCGCAGATAACCAGCTTCTCCCCCACATGCACAATACGGTCGGGATTGGCGCAAATCATCGGCAGGCGTTTTTCGGCGCAGGCGGCAAGGCGGTCTTGGTACATATCCGCCGTATGGGTAAAATCCTCGATACCGCTGCACAGCACGAAATTCGCCGCATCGGGCGTATCCACCAGCGTGATGTCCATGTCTTCAAACAGGCTATGGTCGCGTTCGCCGCCGATGTGGAAACAACGCTTGCCCCATTGCTGCAAATAACGCTCTTGCAGCGCCTGCCACGTCGCCTCGCCCGATGTCATGATGCCGTCGTACAAATCCGGCGTGACGCCCATAGACGACAGTTTTTCCGCCACCGTATAGGCGCGGCGCGGCGCATTCGACAAAAACCACACACGGCGCTTGGCGCGTTTCATTTCCCTGAGCGTCGGGACGGTATGGGGGAAAGCCTGCTCCCCGTCATGCACAACGCCCCAAAGGTCGAGGATATAGCCTTCATAAAACCCGGCAATCTCGCCAATGCCATCGATAAAACGCGGCAGCTCTTTACTGTTTTGTGCGGATAGCATCTTTTACTCCTCCATCATCGCGGCTTCCGCGCGCGCGGGTTTGCCGAACAAATAGCCCTGACCATAGTCGATGTCGATGTCCAGAAGCTCGATAAGCTGCTTTTCGGATTCAATCTTTTCGACAATCAAATCGATGCCGCGGCTGTCCAGCTCCGCTTTCAAACGTTTCAGGCGCTTCACGCCGCCGATTTCATGCATACCTTCGATAACCAGTGCGGCATCGACTTTGAGAAAACGGATATGCCGCGCCTCCAGATGCGCGAAGTCGAACGATAGCTCCCGCACCTGGTCCATCGAAAAACGGCAGCCAAGGCGCGACAAACCATCCAGCACGGGCAAAGACTCCGCACGCATGGTTGCAAGGTCGCCCTGCCCCAGCTCGAACACCAGCCGCGGCGCCAGCGCACGGTACTGCGCGATAAATTCCACAAGGTCGCCCATGAATTTCGGGTCGTTCAGCGTCAGGCTGGTG
>DQGU01000229.1:2934-10358 GCA_003524565.1 Rhodospirillaceae bacterium | reverse complement strand
CACCCCCCTCAGCCGAAGCCGCGTCTTTTTCATCCTGACGGCTATAACCCGGCGAGAGGTACAAAAGCACGACAGCCGCCGTCCGCAGCCGTCCGCTGAAGCAACCCGGCAGGCACTGTGTTTGAAATTTGTTTTTCTCACGCCCTGCACTTTTTACCTGACTATTGATACGGGCAAAGACGACTTTGTCGGCGGGATGTATTGTTTCGCCGCGCTGCATCCGCGACCAGAATTCAAAAATATCTGTCATGCAAATCTTTTACTGACGGCCAGCTTGTTTACGAATTGAAATCAAGTCCCCAGGCGCTGTAGCGGGCGGGGTCGTCGGTCCATTTTTCGCGGACTTTGACGAAAAGGGAGAGGTGCACGCGGCGCTCCAGAATCTCCTCCAGCTCTTCGCGGGCGGCCTGGCCGATTTTTTTGATGCGCGTGCCGCCCTTGCCCAGCACGATGGCTTTTTGCGTATCGCGCATGACGTAGATGGTTTGCGATACCTTCACGCTACCGTCGTCGAAGTCTTCCCAGCTTTCGGTTTCGACGGTGGAGGCATAGGGCAGTTCATCGCCCAGCTGCAAAAAGATTTTCTCGCGCGTAATCTCGGCCGCCAGCAGGCGCATGGGCATGTCGGATATCTGGTCTTCGCCGAACATCCACGGGCCTTCGGGCATGCGGCGGGCGATGTCGTTCATCATCCGCTCAACCCCGTCGCCGCTGAGGGCGGAGACCATATAGACGTCGCTGAAAATCCCCTCTGCGTTCAGCGCTTGCGCGAACTCCAGCAGTTTTTCTTTTTTCACCATATCGATTTTATTGAGCGCGAGGATAATCTTGCGCCCCGTCTGTTTCAGACGTTCGATAATCGCGCGCGTATCGTCGTTGACGCGCCCCTTGGACGCATCGACCAGCAGGATGGTCACTTCCGCATCCTGCATGCCCTGCCACGCCGCGGCGACCATGGCTTTTTCAAGGCGTTTTTTGGGCGCGAAAATGCCGGGGGTATCGACAAAAATAACCTGCGCCGCGCCGTGGTTGACAATGCCCATGACGCGCACGCGGGTTGTTTGTACCTTGGGGCTGACAATCGAAACCTTGGCGCCCACCAGCTGGTTGACGAGTGTGGATTTGCCCGCATTGGGCGCACCGATGATGCCCACGAAACCGCAGCGCGTTTGCTTTTCACTCATCAGGCTTTCTCCGCAATTTTTGCCAGCAGCTTCACGGCTGCCGCTTTTTCTGCTGCACGTTTGCTTGTCGCCTCGGCTTCTTCAGCCTCAAAACCGTCGATGCGCACCGATACACGAAACAGTGGCGCATGGTCGGGGCCCGACTGTCCGGCAATCTCGTACACAGGCAGCGCAAGGCCGCGGCTTTGCGCCCATTCCTGCAGGCTGGATTTGGGGTCTTCCGGTGGCGCGCTGAAAGATTCAAGATGCGGCGTAAACAGTGCCGCTGCAACGCCCTGCGCCACTGCGAAGCCGGCATCCAGAAAAACCGCCGCCAATACGGCCTCCAGCGCATCTGCAAGAATGGCGTCTTTCTCCGCCCCGCCCGCCGCACGTTCGGCGTCGGACAAATGAATGGCGTCCGGCAGGCCTATATCGCGCGCAATCACGGCCAGCGCCGCCTGCTGCACCAGCCCCGTGTGGCGTTTGGCAAGCGCGCCTTCGCTTTCATCCGGAAATTTATCATAGAGCATCGCGGCGACAGCGAGCCCCAGCACGCGGTCACCCAGAAATTCGAGACGCTCGTTATTCCGCGCCGCACTGCGCAGGCTGGCATGCGTCAGCGCCATATCGAGCAGCGCCGGATTGGCGAAAACATGCCCCAGCCGCGTTTTCAGTTTATTTTGCACATCAGAGTTTTTGGACACGGCTGAAAATCCGGCTATAGCGCACGGCTTTCGGGCGTTCAACTGCTTGGCACAGCACCGATTTCATCGCGGCGAGCGCGCCTTCCTTGACGCATTTATCGCCGATGCCTTCGGTCGAGAAGAACAAAAAGCCCGCACGGCCGACAAGGTTATCTTCGGGCACGAAGCCGACCTGCACCTGCTCGCGGCTGTCCATCGACGCATCGCGGTTGTCGCCCATGGCGAAATAATGGCCTTCGGGCACGGTATAAACGGGCGTGTCGTCGTACTGGTCGGTATCGGACAGTTCGTAAATATTATGCTTGATGCCATTCGGCAGCGTTTCGACGTATTTCTGATAGATGCGTGTGCCGTCTTGGTCGGTCACGCTTTCGGTACCGATAAATTCGCGCGGCACAAGGATGCTGTTGATATAAAGCCGTCCCTCTATCATCTGCAGCGTATCGCCGGGCAGGCCAACAATACGTTTGATGTAGTCGATATCCGGCTTTTTGGGCTGGCGGAATACGGCAATATCGCCGCGCTCCGGCCTGCCCTCGCCCATGCGCCCCTTGAAGCTGGCAACGCCGAAGGGGAAGGAATAGCGGCTGTAGCCGTAGGAATATTTTTCGACAAAAAGATAATCCCCAATTCTGAGCGCCGGATACATAGAGGCGGAGGGGATATTAAAAGGCTCGAACAAAAACGCGCGGATAACCAGCGCAATCGCCGCGGCGAGCACCATGGCTTTGACCAACTCGAAAAAATCGTCTTTTTCTTTTTTATCTTCACCGCCGCCATCGGCCGCGCGTTTTTTTTCTTCCGCTTCGTCGATGTCGGTGTAGATTTTGCTGGGCTCGGTCGTCACGTTTTTCATCCTGTTTTATCTCGCCGATATAATCACGAAAGCCAGCGCGAAGGGCGGCTCGTCGCTGAGGCTGACATGCATATCCACCGTCATACCCGCTGGCGTCAGGCGGGTCAAACGCTCTTTGGCGCCGCCCGTCAGTTGCAGCCCCGGTTTTCCGGCGGAATCGTTGATAACCGCTATATCTTTCAGGTGGATATGGTCGCGGATGCCAAGACCGAGGGCTTTGGCGCAGGCTTCTTTGGCCGCCCAGCGCTTGGCATAACCCGCAACCGCGATGTCGCTGTTGCGGCCCGCCCGGCTTTCCACATGCGCGCGCTCTTCTTCGGTGAAGCAGCGTTCGATAAAACGCTCCCCATGGTCGAGCAGCACCGCGCGGATGCGGTCGATGCTGACGATATCTGTTCCTGTACCGATAATCATCCGGCTGTCCTTTCGCTCTCGGCTGCCGCGTTATTCTTGTTATCCTGCGTGCGCCGTTTATAGCCCGCCACCAGACGCCGCACGCCGTAAAAACCCGCCAGCCATGCGGGCAGCAAATACGGCAGGCATCCGACCGTCATCGGCAGCAAAAGCTGCATCGGGCTTTCCATCAGCAGCTTGAGGCTGAGCGCATGCGGCGCGGGCGATAGGGCGACGGCGGCCGCCCCTTGCAGCATATCCGCATGTCCCATCAGCCAGTGCCCCGTATGATACGTCACCAGCCAGATAACCGGAAACGTCCACGGATTACCCGCAACCACCGTGCCGATAACCATGGCGACGACAGAACCGCGCATCGCCCAGCACATAAACGCGCCCAGCAGCAGATGAAAGCCCAGAAACGGCGTCAGCGATACCACAACACCATTCGCAAAGCCGACAGCGATATAATAAGGCGTACCTGACAACCGGCCGATGCGGTGCAGGTAGTATCGCGTGAGCCGTCGCCAGCCCATGCACGGCCAGAAAACATTGCGCAGTTTCTGGCGAAGGGTTTGTGGCTTGCGGCGTTTGAACATGAAAGCCTACCGGCTGCGCGCCCTGTTGACGGAGGTGATTTCGGGCGTCGCCCTTAACGCCGCGATAATATCGCTGAGATGGCGGCTGTCGCGCACATAAACGTCAATCATCATGTCCCAGAAATCGAGCGAGCGGTTCATGATTTTAAGGTTCGTGATATTGCCCTGGTTTTTGCCGATAACCGTCGAAAGCGTGCCCAGCGCGCCCGGCGTGTTGGCAATCGTAATCAGCAAACGGCCGACATGGCTTTCGGGACTGTCTTCGCCGTCTTCCCACGAAACGTCCAGCCAACGCTCCGGCGTGTCGGCGAAGCTTTCCAGCGTGTCGCAATCGATGGTGTGGATGGTCACGCCCTTGCCCGTTGTCACGATGCCCACAATGCGGTCGCCCGGCAGCGGGTGGCAGCAGCGCGCGAAATGCAGCGCCATGCCGGGGATAAGCCCCTTGATGGGCATCGACGCCTTGCCCTTTGCGTGCGTTTTTTTGTCCACGGCGGGCGCGACAAAGTTTTGCAGGCTGGGCGGTGCTTCTTTCGGGCGCTGTTCGGGGTGCAGGGCATAGAAAACCTCGCGGCTGGCGATATGGCCGGAGCCGATGCCCGTCAAAAGGTCTTCGATGTTTTCGGTTTTGAACTGGCGATAGATGTCGTGGTTGAACTGGCGTTCGTTGTAATCGTAGCCTTCCTGCTTCAGCACTTTTTGCAGCATGGCCTTGCCGAGGCTCATATACTGTTCACGCTGCTGCAGACGGATGAAACGGCGGATGCGCGCCTTGGCCTTGCCGGTAACGACGAAGCGTTCCCAGTTGGGGCTGGGCGTCTGGCTTTTGGATGTCGTGATTTCAACCTGGTCGCCATTGCCGAGTTTGGTATTGAGCGGCACGATGCGCCCGTTCACCTTCGCACCCACGGTTTTGTCGCCAAGGTCGGAGTGCAGGGAGTAAGCAAAATCCACCGGCGTCGCGCCGCGCGGCAGGTTAATCAAATCGCCGTTCGGCGTGAAGCAGAACACCTGGTCCTGATAAAGTTCAAGCTTGGTGTTTTCGAGGAATTCCTCGGGGCGCTGCGCATGCTCCACGATATCCATCAACTCGCGCAGCCAGCGGTACTGGCGGCCTTCGGTATTTTTGGCTTCGGTCGTTTGTTTGTAAGACCAGTGGGCGGCCACACCCAGCTCGGCCTCTTCATGCATTTCGGGGGTGCGGATTTGCACTTCGATGCGGTGGTTTTCCGGCCCGATGACGGTGGTATGGAGCGAGCGGTAACCGTTCGGCTTGGGCAGGGAGATATAATCCTTGAACCGCCCCGGCACCGTCGGGTAAAGCCCGTGAATAACCCCCAGCGCGTGATAACACTCCGCCACACTGGGCACGAGGATGCGGAAGGCCATGATGTCCGACAGCTGCTCGAACGAGATGTTCTTGCGCTGCATTTTTTTCCAGATGGAATATTTGGTTTTCTCGCGCCCGTAAACGCCGGCCTCGAGCCCGCCTTCGCGCAGTTTTTTCACCAGCTCGTCGATGATGCGGGCAACGACCACGTCGCCCCCTTCGTCGCGCAGGTAATTAAGACGGGCAGAAATACTCTCGCGCGCCTCGGGGTTCAGCGCTTCGAAAGAAATGTCTTCCAGCTCTTCCTTGATTTTATGCACGCCGATACGCTCGGCGAGCGGCGCGTAAATCTCGAGCGTTTCAAGGCCGATGCGGCGGCGCTTTTCCGGCTTCGGAATATGATGCAGCGTGCGCATGTTGTGCAAACGGTCAGCCAGCTTGACCAGCAACACGCGGATGTCTTCGGACATCGCAAGAACGAGCTTGCGGAAATTTTCCGCCTGCTTTTCCTGCGCGCTTTGAAATTCGATTTTCGAAAGCTTGGTCACGCCATCGACAAGACGCGCGATTTCCTTGCCGAAAAGCTTTTCAATTTCCTCCAGCGTCGCGCCGGTGTCTTCGACCGTGTCATGCAAAAGCGCGGTGCAGATAGACGCCGTATCCAGCTTCATTTCCGTCAGGATGCCTGCAACTTCCAGCGGGTGGGAAAAATACGGGTCGCCCGAGGCGCGCGTCTGCGCCCCATGCGCCTTCATGGCATAGACATAGGCGCGGTTGACCAGATCCTCGTTCATGTCGGGATCATAGGCCTTGATAATTTCAACGAGTTCGTACTGCCGCAGCATCCGCCATCCTGTAGTTTTTTATTGTTGTGCGCGGGCGCTGGCCGCAAAGCCGCATCCCGCCGCAAAGCCGGCGGCATGAAAAAAGCCGCCCAAGCATTTAAGTATAGGCGGCTTTTTCCGAATTTGTAAGGTATTTGGCGTTAAATGTCGTCTTCGCCACCGAAATCGTCACCGCTGAAATCTTCACCGGCGGCGGGGGTCAGGTCTTCATCGCCCTCTTCGGCGTCATCGGCACTGTCGGCCTCTTCGCCGAGGTCTTCGCCCATGCCGGCGCCTTCCAGTTCGCCCTCGGCTGCCTGACCGGCAACCTGCGCCCATTCGCTTTCGCCTTCCATGACGTCGATGATGTCTTCGCCTTCGTCTTCGACTTCGATAACTTTCTGATGGTTTTTCACCAGAGATTCACGCAGACCGTCGAGCGAAATATCGGTATCGGCGATTTCACGCAGGGAAACCACGGGGTTTTTGTCATTGTCGCGGTCAACCGTCAGCGGCGAACCGGAGCCGATTTCGCGCGCGCGCTGCGATGCCACCAACACCAGTTCAAAACGGTTGGGAACTTTCAGAACGCAGTCTTCGACTGTTACACGAGCCATCGCGGGTCACCTTTGCAAGTTTCAGCCGGAAAAAACCGGCGGAGAATAACGGGGCAGGATTCGGGCATAGCCGAGTCTGCAAAACAGGCATTTTTTATAAAACCAGCCCCTTATCTTTGCAACAAAAATTCAAAGCCGGAGGCTTGTTTTTCCGCCCCCATGCCCTCATTTGATGTTTCGATAAGAAGTTGAGTTATTTTTAATAAAGATGCTTGACAGAGTCAAATATCTCGGATTATAGAGTTGCTCTGACCTGATAATGGCGGGCGTGGGTTTTGCCACTGCCATTTACGAAACACGGGGCAGCGCCAACGACACAATTAACAAAAACGCCCCCTCCAATCAAGGGGCGGGAAAACGTTTCCGAAGCCAGAGGTTAACATCTTGAAAAACAACAAAAATTCTGAATTCGCCGGCGCAAGCTTCTTCTACCCTGCCGAAAAGCTCGCCGTGTTCATTGACGGGGCGAATCTTTACGCCGCCGCCAAAAGTCTTGAATTCGACATCGACTATAAACGCCTGCTGAACTGGATTTCCGGCCAAAGCCGTCTTGTCCGCGCGTTTTACTACACCGCCCTGATGGAAGATCAGGAATATTCCCCCATCCGCCCGCTTATCGACTGGCTGGATTACAACGGCTACACCATGGTGACCAAGCCCGCCAAGGAATTCACCGACCATACGGGCCGCCGCAAGATTAAAGGCAACATGGATATCGAGCTTGCCATCGACATGATGGAGCTGGCCGACCACGTTGACCACATCGTGCTGTTTTCGGGCGATGGCGATTTCCGCCGCCTGCTGGAATCGGTACAGCGCAAAGGCACGCGCGTCACGGTCGTATCGACCATTCGCACCCAGCCCCCGATGGTGGCAGATGAACTGCGCCGTCAGGCAGACCATTTCATCGACCTCGTCGATTTGATGGAATTCAT
>DQGU01000229.1:0-2858 GCA_003524565.1 Rhodospirillaceae bacterium | reverse complement strand
GGCGATGGCGATTTCCGCCGCCTGCTGGAATCGGTACAGCGCAAAGGCACGCGCGTCACGGTCGTATCGACCATTCGCACCCAGCCCCCGATGGTGGCAGATGAACTGCGCCGTCAGGCAGACCATTTCATCGACCTCGTCGATTTGATGGAATTCATCACCCGTCAAGGTGGCGGCCAAAACGCCGCTGCTGCTAGCGCTGCCGCGCCGGCGGGTGGCGACACCGACGGCACCAGCCCGACACCGACACCGCGCATCCGCGCCTGATTTAAAATATCTGCCTTATTTTGCAGCCCGCCCGCCGGAAAAGGTTCTGCCTTGATAACGGCGCGGCGGGCTGTTAAACATCCGGCATGAAAAAATCCGCCTGCCCCGCACAAAAACACGAAGCCCCCGCCAAGGATTGCGGCACATGCCCGCGTCTGGCCGGTTTCCGCCGCGAAAACCGCGCGGCCTTTCCGTTGATGTTCAACGCGCCCGTGCCATCGTTTGGCGACGACGACCCCGCGCTGTTGATTGTCGGCCTTGCGCCCGGATTGCGCGGCGCGAATTTTACGGGTCGCCCCTTCACCAACGATTACGCGGGCGATTTGCTCTACCCCACACTGGTCAAATTCGGATTTGCCAGCGGCACCTACGACAAGCGCGCCAATGACGGGCTTGAACTGATAGACGCGCGCATCACCAATGCCGTGCGCTGCGTGCCGCCGGAAAACAAACCCCTGCCCGCCGAAATCGCTGCCTGCCGTCCGTATCTGGAGCAGGAATTGCAGCGTTTCACACGCCTCAAGGCCATCATCGCGCTTGGCACCGTTGCGCATCAAAGCGTGCTGAAGGCGCTCGGCTTCACCGCCGCCGCCTGCAAATTCGGCCACGATTTGCACTATACGCTGACACCCAAGAAGAACATGCAGTACCCTGTTACGCTTATCGACAGCTATCACTGCTCGCGCTACAACGTGAACACGGGGCGCCTGACCACAGAAATGTTCGAAGCCGTCGTCAGCCGCGCCAAAAAAATCTGCGCCTGAAAATTTGCACCTGAAACATAAAAAAAGCCGGTATAAACCGGCTTTTTTTATGTCTGAAGATACGCAGTTATTGCCGTGCCGCTTCTTGCAGTTCGCGCACGACCTGCGCGATGGGGCCCAAAAGCTCCTCCGCGTCCTGCAAAACTTTTTCAACCAGCTTGACCGCGGTATCCAGCGGCACGTTCTGGTCGAGGTTGATATATTCCTGCTCTTTCGGCATCGCGGAATAGAGTTTGGACAAATGCCCCGCCAGCTTGATGTCGAGCAGCGAGAGCTTGCCCACGTTCGCCTCGAACACCGTCTTGCTGTAGCTGGGGTGTTTTTGCACGATATCGCCGACCTGCTGGTATTTCGGCGTTTGCACAGGGTCGTTCAGCGTTTTGAGCAAATCGCCGTAGATAACGAGGAAGGCTTCAATCTTGTTTTTGTTTTCGGTCAGCTCGCCCTCCAGCGTGGTGACAAGCACCTGACGCTCGCGCGATTGCAAAAGCGCTTCTTTGCGTTCCGCCTGCAAATTCTCGCTCGACTGGCTTTGCGAAAAACGCCCCATGAAACGCAGCATGATAAGCGCGTTGAAAAGGAAGCCGAGGAACATGCCGCCGAAAATCACCAGCGGCGCCAAAACGTCGGATTGCAGCCATTTAGGCAGCGTCGGCGCCTGCTGGTCTTTCAGCGCCCAGACGCCTTTTTTGGCGATGCGCGCCTGTTCCTGCGCCGTTTCATAGCCGGAGGCGAAGGGCATGTTATACGTCTGGCGGCGGTCAACGATGGCATAGCCGTTGTTGAGAAGCTCCAGCGCCAGTTCGCGGTTTTCCTGCGTGACGCAGCGGCCGATAAGCTCCGGCACCACGCCGCCTTCCAGTTTACAGCTGACCTGCCCTTCCTGAATAAGCGAAGTCAGAAGCTCCATCGCGCGCAGCTCCAGCATCGTCTCGCTCGATGTAACGGGGCGGATGCCCCAGAGGCGTATCATCAACCCCTCCGCGCGAAGGGTCACGGGGTCAATCGGCACCATCGGGCGCTGGATGCGCTCCGGCAGGCGCGAGGCGGCGGGGGCTGCCCCTTGTGTTGTCACAGGCGCCTGCGCCGTTTGCGGTGCGGCGCGCTGCTGCGATTGCGCCTGCACGTCATGCAGCGGCAAAAACAAAACAGCGGAAAGCGAAACAGCGACCAGCGCGGCCGTGGCAAGAAAACGCATAAAATCCCCCATCAGAAACGATGCAGTGCGGGCGCACCGGCGTAGTCCATTTTAGCGCAAAAATAGTTAATATTTCAAACGCTTGCAAAAACAAGCTTCTGGAAAGCCTATCTGGCCACCGTTTTCGGAATCGGCAGGAAGGGGAAGAGCCATCCGGCCAGCTGCTGGGGGTTGCGCGTTTGTATCAACACGCGGCCGGGGCCGCGGAAACGGCAGGCAAAGCCCTCGCCCGACGTTACGGCGGAAACCCAGCCGCTGCCGCCCTTGGTGATTTCGTATTTCATCGACGCATCCCAAGCGACAAGGTGGCCGTTGTCGATAAGCACCGTCTCGCCTTCGGGAATTTCAATCGTATGGATGGAGCCGTAGGTGGACAGAAACACAGTCCCCTCGCCGAAGACCTTGACGATAAAAAACCCCTCGCCGCTGAAAAGGCCTTTGGACAGGCTTTGCATCTTGGTCGATACCTGCACGCCTTCGGTCGCGGCCAGATAGCCGTCTTTTTGCACCAACAATTCCCTCCCGCCGCCGACTTCGGCCGTGGTGATATTGCCGGGCGTTGCCGCCGCCAAAAGCGCCCAGCCGTTGCCGTGCGCAGCCTCTATCTGCTGCATGAAAAAGCTTTCGCC
>DQGU01000164.1:2496-27247 GCA_003524565.1 Rhodospirillaceae bacterium | reverse complement strand
AAGGTGAGGTAGCGAACGTCGCAGTGGTGGCCGGCGGCGCGGGCGACGGGTTTCAACAGGCTGAGGCCGAGAGCCTGCCGGCCGAGGGCGCCAATGTTTTCTGCGATACCTTTTTTGATACGCGCCGCCAAATCCCGTAGAAAAACGGGGTCGGTTTCATTATCCATCAGGCGGCAGGCCATTTCGTCAATCGAACAGACGTCTGTCACCGGAATATGCCGTTCAATTTCGTCGATAAGCCGGTGATGAAAGGCGACGTATGTTTCATGATTTCCGCTGACGCAGATAAGGCCGGGGCACATCTTTTTCGCTTCGTAAACGGGCGTGCCGGTTTTGATGCCGAAAGCCTTGGCTTCGTAGCTGGCGGCGATGGCGCAGGTGGCGTCGCTGGCAAGGGGCGTGACGATGATGGGCTTGCCGCGCAGCTCTGGCCGTAGCTGCTGCTCGACGCTCGCGAAGTAGCTGTTGAAGTCCACATAAAGCCAGCGCAGGCCGCTTTGTGTTTGTGGCACGGTGGCGGAATCGGGGGGCGGGGCGCGCATGCAAAAAACTCCGGCTTTTGCGTTGAAACAAGAGGTTTATACCCTTTATGTTCTTTTTATATACGCATTTTGTTCTAATGTCAAAAACTGCCTGAGGCCTTTGTTATTCCTTAACTTTCGAATGATACAGTGACTAGACCATGCGGGCACGGGGGGCGTGCCTTTTCCAAACGGGGGTCGGCGTCATGCCGCATTCGACTTTTGCCGATATGTCCGAAAACGTGCCGATGCGCCAGATGAGCGCTGGCCGTATTTTGGTTTTGAACTTGGTTCTATTTGTTCTTTATGCCGTGACGGGCAAGCTGGGGTTGATGGTTTCGTCCGCGCCCAGTTATGCGACGGCGATATGGCCGCCGTCCGGTATCGCGCTCGCTATGATGCTGCTCTATGGCTATCGTTTGTGGCCGGGTATTTTTTTCGGCTCCTTTGCGCTTAATGCTGCTATCGGCGGTATTTTCGGCGACATCGAAACCCTGCTTTCGATGAAAACCGTTGCGATTACCATTATCGCGGCGGGGGCTGTGTTGCAGGCATGCTTTGGCCGTTTTTTGCTGTCGCGTTTTTTCCGCTTCCCGCTGACGATAGAACAGCCGCGCGATGCGCTGGGATTTTTGCTGATTTCCGCCCCTATCAGCTGCATCGTATCGGCAACGGTGGCGAATACGGCGCTGTATCTGGTGGGTGTGCAAAATAAAGATCAGGCGCTTTACAGCTGGCTGACATGGTGGATGGGCGACAGCTTCGGCGTTCTGGCGTTTATGCCGATTGCGCTTATCATCGCAAGCACGCTTTGGCCCGAAGGCTCCAAAACTCAGAAAATCCTGCATTCGCTGCCCGTGACGGGCTTGCTGGCGCTTTTTGTGTCGATTGTCATTACCTTCAGCGCGTGGCGCGGTATGGTGAGCAATATCTACGACAAAAACAAAAGCTCTTTTATGAGCCTTGCGGTCGAGCTTGAAAAAGGTCTGGTTTACCGCATCGATTCCTATGAAAAGAGCCTTTTGAGCGGCGCAGGATTTTTCGCCGGTTCCGAAAGCGTTTCGCGCGCCGAATGGCGGCGCTATGCCGAATGGCTGGATATAGAAAAAAACTATCCGGGCATGAACGGCATCGGATTTATAAGTCCCGTGGACAAAAACAAGCTTGATGATTTCGTCGCTGAAGAAAGAAAAAGCGGTGTGCCGGACTTTGAAATCAAGCCGGATAAAAATGCCGAAGATTTTTTCGTGATTTCTTTCTTGGAGCCGGAAAAGTCAAACGAGAAAGCGGTGGGGCTGAATATTGCCTTTGAAAAAAACCGCCGCGATGCCGCAATATTGGCGCGCGACAGCGGGCGCGCCGCAATGACGCGGCGTATTCTTCTGGTGCAGGATGAGCAAAAAACACCTGGCTTCCTTCTTTTGCACCCTCTTTACGAACGTGGCGCAGTCGTGGATACCGAAGAACAGCGCCGCGCGGCCTTCAAGGGGTGGATATATGCGCCGTTCATCGCGCGCAAGTTTATGAAAGACCTTCTGGATAAGCCGGACCATCAGGAAGAAATTTTTCTGGATATATACGACGGCGATACGGTTGACCCGAAATATCTGATTTTCAGCAGCCGTAGCGATGCCGATTATTCGCAAAAATCGATGTTTTCCATCCGCAAGGTACTGGAAGTCAAGCAGCAGCAATGGACGGTGGTGTGGCAGAGCACGCCTTTACTTGAAGACCGGCTGCACAACAACGGGCCTATTGTTGTGCTTTTTGGCGGTATGACATTTACATCGCTGCTGGCGATGTTCCTGATTGTCATGTCGCGCAAGGCGGAAATCGTACAGCAGGAAGTTGACCGCAAAGCGCACGAAATCATCGCAAGCGAGGCGCGCATGCGCATGCTGGTGCGCCATACCCCGGCGGCGGTGGCCATGTTCGACCGTCAGATGCGCTATATCATGACCAGCGACCGCTGGCTGAAAGATTACGGGTTGAAAGAAAAAGACATCATCGGGCGTTCGCATTATGACGTTTTCCCCGAAATACTGGAAATGCCGGAATGGCTCGACCATCACCAGCGCGTGATGCGCGGCGAGACCCTTTCGCGTGACGAAGACGCCTGGGTGCGCCCCGATGGACGTACGGAATGGGTGCGCTGGGCGCTGCACCCGTGGCGCGACAGCGATGGCTATATCGGCGGACTTATCATGTTCACCGAGGTGACGACGGAAGAAAAACGTGCCCGCTCTGAGCTTTTGCGCTCCAACACCGCGCTTGAGGAATTTGCCTATGTCGTATCGCACGACCTGAAGGCACCGGTACGGCACATGGGCATGTGCGCGGAGTTTTTGCAGGAAAGCTACGGCGAAAAGTTCGACGAAGAGGGGAAACGTTTCCTGCGGATTATCACGGAAAGCAGCGCAAAAATGCGCGGCATGATTGAAAGCCTGCTGGATTACGCCCGCATCGGCAGCAATACGGGCGAATTCCGCGACGTTGACCTTGAGCGTGTTCTGGAGGCGGCCAAGCTGAACCTGACGGCGCAGATAAACGAAAGCGGGGCGGATGTGGAAAACGGCCGTTTGCCCACCGTGCGCGGTGTTGAGGCGGAATTGCTGCGCGTATTCCAGAACCTCATTGAAAACGCCATCAAATACCGAAAGCAGGATACGTCACCCCGTATTCGTGTGGACGCGGAACGCGTTGGCAGTGACTGGCATATTACGGTGACGGATAACGGCATCGGCATCGACCCGCGTTTCGCGGACAAGGTGTTTTTGCTGTTCCAGCGCCTGCACGGTGACGAAAGCCCATACGCAGGGCAAGGTATCGGCCTTGCTATCTGCCAGCGCATTATCCGCTATCACAGCGGCCAGATATATCTGGATAAAAACTATCAAGGCGGCAGCCGCTTTGTATTTACGCTGCCCGACTATGTAGAGACCCGCAGCACGTTTGAAGGAGACGCGCATGCAACCAAAGTCTAACCGCGAGCCTTTTACCATCTTGATTGCGGAAGATGAAAAAACCGACGCCTTTTTTGTTCAGGAGGCGGTCAACCGTATGAGCTGCAAGACATCCCTGCATATCGTGCCGGACGGGCAGGCGGTTATGGATTTTCTTGCGCGTGAAGGCGATTACACGTCTGCACCGCGTCCTGATATCATTTTGCTCGATATCAATATGCCGCGTAAAAATGGGCACGAAGTGCTGGCAGAAATAAAGGCCAATCCGGATTTGCGCGCCATTCCTGTGATTATGCTGTCAGGCTCCAACGCCGACAAGGATATCGTGCGCTGCTACGAAAACCATGCCAATGCTTTTGTCACCAAAGCCAATGATTTTTCGGGCGTCATGCGCCTGATGGCGGCGATTGAAAACTTCTGGTTCCGCTCCGTCACGCTACAGCAGGATGGAAAGAACTAGGCTGCGCTTTATTTACAGGCCGCAGCAAGCGCATCGCCCAGTGTCATGTCGTTAAGGTCTCCCTTGGAGAGAACCTTTTGCGCGCCGGCTTTTAGCGCCTCTTCTACAGTGATGGGCGATGCAAAGCCCGTCAGGACGATAATCGGCGTGCTTTTGTCTATTTTGCGAATATCGGCAATGGAACTGGGGCCGACAGAATCCGGCAGGTTCAGGTCGAGTAAGACGCAGTGATAGCGCTTGCTGCGCATTTTTTCGACGGCTTGCGCGGTTGTTTTTGCGACATCCAGCGTCGCCTGCGGCGCGCAGCGGGCAAGCTTTTTGCGAGTCATTTCGATATCGACGAATTCATCCTCGACGATGAGAAGATTAAGAGCGTCAGATATGCCGGTCGCAAAGTTTTTCATCACAGTCCTCATGTTTTTCCTCCCATCAGGTGCGGGCAGGTTTTAGGCCTGCACGGCGCGTTTCTTCTGGTCACGGCGCGCTGTGGCGTCTTCTATATATTCTAGCACCATTTCGACGCAAGCGTCGATACTATGTGCCTGCGTATCGACGACAAGCTCCGGCGCATCGGGGGCTTCGTACGGTGCAGAAATGCCTGTAAATTCATGGATTTCTCCGGCGCGGGCTTTTTTGTAAAGCCCTTTGGGGTCGCGCCCCTCGCAGGTGGCGACATCGGCCTTGACGTAGATTTCGTGAAAATCATCGCCCGCTGCCGCGCGCGCCTTCAGTCTGTCGGCGCAGTAGGGAGAGATAAACGCGGTGATGCAGACAAGCCCTGCGTCGGCCATCAGTGCGGCCACTTCGCCCACGCGCCGGATATTTTCCGCGCGGTCTTCGGGGCTGAAGCCGAGGTCGTTGTTGAGACCGCGGCGCACGTTGTCGCCATCAAGAACGTAGGTCTGGAAACCGCGGTTGAACAGCGCATGTTCAACGCGCATGGCCAGCGTGGATTTTCCCGCCCCCGAAAGGCCGGTCAGCCAGATAACGGCGCCGTGATGGCCATTGCGCACCGCGCGGCTTTCGCGCGGCAGCAGGTGGTCAACGGCAAAAAGATTGGCTTGCGACTGCGTAAGCGTCACGCGCAGGTCTTCAAGACCGTCACCGGAAATAATCCCGCCGCCGACAACATCGTGGTTTTCAACCAAAACGGCGCGCCCCATCAGCGGGTTGTCCCCGTGCGCATCGAGCGCGATAATCTCGCGGCTGCGGAAGGTGACTTCCGCCATTTCGTTGATGGCGACTTCGGGCTTGTCCGCGCTTGAAAGGTCTTCGGTGCTGATAACGCGCTCGATGCTCTCCACCGTGACGACGGCTTCGTAGGTCGATAGCTTCATCTTATAGACCTTGCCGGCCTGCAGCGGCTTTTTGCCAAGCCAGAAAAGGCTGACGCGGAAACGGTTGGCCAGAACGGGCGCTTTTTCCGCGTGGCTGGCGACATCGCCGCGCGCCACGAAAATCGGCTGGTCGAGGGTGATGCCGATGGACTCGCCTGCTTGTGCCTCCATGGGGGCGGCCGGTACGCTCCATTTTTCGATGGAAACGACATGGGCGCTGCGGCCGGAGGGGGAAAACAGAAGTTTATCGCCCGTGCGCAGGCTGCCCGATTCAATGCGGCCTGCGATGATGCGGGTTTCGTCAAAACGGTAAACGTCCTGCACGGGGAAGCGCAGCGGGCGCTCGGGTGCGGGCAGGACGGGCTCCATCGTGTCCAGCATGTCGATAAGAATGGGGCCTTTGTACCAAGGCATGTTGGCAGAACCTTGCGCGATGTTTTCGCCATGCCGCGCGGCGATGGGGATAATCTGGCGCGGGGCGAGGCCGATGCCGGCGAGGTAGGCTGTAATCTCGCCGCTGACCTCGCTAAAGCGTGCCTCCGTATAGTCGGCGGCGTCCATTTTATTGACCACGACGACGATTTGCTTAAGCCCGAGCAGGTGCAAAAGATAAGCATGACGGCGGGTTTGTTCGCGCACGCCTTCTTTCGCATCCACAACCAGAATGGCGGCATCGGCGAAGGCCGCGCCGGAAATCATGTTTTTCAAAAATTCGCGGTGGCCGGGCGCGTCGATAATCATGCAATTACGCTTGCGCGTTTTGAACCAGATTTGCGTGGTGTCGATGGTGATGGCCTGGTCGCGTTCCGCCTGAAAAGCGTCAAGCAGGAAAGACCATTCAAACGGCACGCCGCGGCGTTCGCAAACGGCTTTCAGCTCTTCGTATTTGCCTTCCATGAAACTGCCGGTGTCATACAGCAGGCGGCCGATAAGCGTCGATTTACCATGGTCCACATGCCCGACGATAACCACGCCCAGCTTGCGGCTGGTGTCTGCATCGCGGAACGCGGCGGCGGAAGAACTGTGCGTCATATCTTAATATCCCCGTATCACATATAACCGCTGCGGCGCAGGCGCTCGAAGCTGTCTTCGGTTTCGCTGTCCATGGTACGCCCTGCGCGTTCGGATGTTTTGGTGGTTTCCAGCTCGGCGATGATTTCTTCGATGCTGGCGGCGTTGCTCTGAATGGGTTTGGTGATGTTCTTTTCACCCAGCGAGCGGTAACGCATGCCGTTCTGCGCTAGATACAGCGGCACAATCGGAATATTTTCGCGCAAGGTATAGCGCCAGATGTCGATTTCGCGCCAGTGCAAAATGGGGTGGATGCGCACATGTGTGCCTTCGGGGAAGTCGGTTTTATACTGGTCCCAGAATTCCGCGGGCTGGTCTTTGTAATCCCATGTGCCGTCGAAGGAGCGGGGGCTGAACACGCGCTCTTTGGCGCGCATGCTTTGTTCGTCACGGCGGATGCCGACAATCATGCCCTTGTATTTGTCGCGCGCCATCAGGTTTTTCAGGCCTTCGGTCTTGCGTGCAGCGGCGCGGGTGGCGGGGGGCAGGGTCTGGTCCATGTCTGCTTCGGGCGGGCACATCTCGATTTTCATCTCGAAGCCCCATTCCTTGACGATGCGGTCGCGGAATTCATAAACTTCCGGCAGTTCCATTTCGGTATCCAGCTGTATCATCGGAAACGGCACGCGGCCGAAAAAGGCCTTGCGGATGAGCCAAAGCAGCGCGGTTGAATCCTTGCCAATCGACCACAGCATGCCGAGCGGTTTGATGCGGTTATAGGCTTCGCGCAGGATATAGATGCTGCGGGATTCAAGGTCGTCGAGGTAATCGCTCATCTGCGGAAACTCCGTCTGTGCGGCGGCGCGGCGGCAGGGTCATTTACAGAACGCAAGCGGGCGGGCGCAGCCAATCTATGGCGCAATCCTAGCCCAAGCGCGCGGCTTGCGCCATGGGTTTCGGGGGCTCAAACCTGCGGCTTTGGGCCTTTTACACGCTTTGCTGCGGCGGCAGGCGCGGGGGCGGGTGTTTGCGCGGCGGCGATGTGGTTTTCAATCGTTTTCAGCATGGCGCCGTATTCGGAATCCGCACCGAATTTTTCGCTCAGCGCGCGGGCGCATTCAAGGGCGGAGGTGTTATGCTCCTCGATGCGCGTGCCGTCACTGCCTGTCCATTTTTTGGTAAAGGCAAAGCGCCGCTGCGGGTCAAAACCGTGGGCGAGCAGAATTTCAAGGCCGCGTTTTTCGCGCAGGTTCAGGCAATAATGCGCAGCGCTTTCGCCCGAATGGCTGGTGCCGTGCGGGTCTGCGCCGGCATCCAGCAGTATTTTTGCTAGCTCGTTTGCGCGGTAGCTGATGGAAAAATATATCAGTGTGTCGCCCGCCTGCGGGCCGCCGAAACTGCGGGGCGCTTTGGCATTCACATCCGCGCCGCGGGCGATAAGCGCATCCGCGATATCAAGATTTTCGGGGCTGTGCGAATTGACAAGCTCGAACAGCGGCGGGTTTCTGTCCGTTTCGCACGGCATTTTCGGCACGTCCGCGCCGCTGCGTATCAAAACGCGAACGGTATCAATGTCGCGCGCGTCTATTGCGCGGGCAAGCGGCGTCCTGCCGCGCGCATCGGTCGCGTTCACGTCCGCGCCCAGCTCAATCAGCAAGCGCACTGTATCCGCCGCGCCTTTACGCCCGGCGGCCAAATGCAGCGCCGTTTCTTTTTGCGGGCCGACCTTTTCGTTGATGTGCTCACATGCGGCGTAGTCCATCAGCGCATTCACGGCTTCATAAGCGCCATTCATGCAGGCGAAATGAAGGGGACGCAGGCTGCCCTCCGCATAGGGCTTGTTCATATCGGCATCGTGCGCGGCAAGGTGGCCGATAAGCCAGACGTTATTGAATATGGCTGCCCAATGTGCGGCGGTGCGGCCTTCTTTGTCGGTCATCTCGGTGTCCGCGCCCTGCTCCAGGAGGCTCAGGATATAATTGGCATGCGTTCCTTGATAGCTGGCCGCGTACACCAGCAGCGGCAGGTCTTTGTCTTTCCCGACATAAACGTCAGGGTTCGGCAAAGTGCCGCTTTGCGGTTTTGCGCCGTGGTCAAGCAGCAGGTTTTCGACGTAATCCCATTTTAGCGCCCGTGCGGCCGCCAGCGGCGAGAGGCCGTTGAAGTCTGTTTTATTGGGATTTGCGCCTTGGTTGAGCATCTGTTCGACAGCTGCCGCGTCTTTTCCTTGCAGGATGGCGCAGAGCAGCCGCGTGCTGCCGGTTTTTTTGTCGATGACTTCGTCGTGGTCGGGGTTTTCTGGGTCTATCCACGCGCCACGTTTGGCAAGTTCGACGGCAGCGTAAGGCCAGCCGCGGTTGACAACCGCCAAAAGCGGCGTTTCGCCTTTCTGGTTTTTCAGGTTTACGTCCGCGCCATTTGCAATCACGTTATAGACATAGGAAAAAGAGGTCGCGCGTTTCAGCATGTAAGTCAGCGCGGTCTCACCTGCGTATTCCGGCGGACAGAAACTTAGCTGCGGCGGGCCGTTCGGGTCGCCATCGTATGCGGGCGGCGCTGCGCCGCGCGCGATAAGCTCGTCGGCAACTTCCCACAGGCTGCGCGCGATGGCGGCATCGACGGGGCGGCGGCCTTGCGCATCCGGCGCATCCACTGCCGCGCCTGCGCGCAAAAGAGCCGCTATCTGTTTGATGGTTGCGCCTTGGTCAATCGCCTCGGTCAGGGAGGTGACGCTTGCGGGTTTTTGTGTGGCTTGAGTCATATTGGCAGTCTTTATGTGAAAAATAATTTTCACATATTACCATTCAAATGGATAGACGCAACAGATTAAAAATTAGATATATCAGACGGTTGTATCTTTATGGGCGTCATTGACGGCGATGTGGACAACCAGGCCGAGCGGTTTCGGGTTTGCGCCGTTGTTATAGGCAAAGGCCGTATCAAGAAAAAAGGGCGCCACAGCGCGTGCGCGGGTATCGAGCGGCATGGCAAGCGCCAGCGCATAACCAAGCCGGTTGATATAGGTCTTGAGACTGCCCGCAAGGATATTGGCAATTTCGCCGGCCATGTCGGTGTACATCGCCGCCGTGTTTTTCATGTCGTCGGGGTATATGTGTGCACCTGCGAGCGAGAGCAGCTGCGGGTCGAAATCTATTATCACCTCGACGTTCAGCGGCAGGGCGTGTGGCGCGGGGATATTTTCACGCAAAACGGTTGCGCCGCGTACAGGGGCAGGGATAGCGGCATGTTCTGCCGCGGCATTTTCCAGCTGCCATCCGAACATGCCTGAAAATGTGTCGCGCAGCGTTTGG
The DNA here is from genome assembly GCA_003524565.1 of Rhodospirillaceae bacterium. Taxonomy (GTDB): domain Bacteria; phylum Pseudomonadota; class Alphaproteobacteria; order Micavibrionales; family UBA2020; genus UBA2020. The sequence continues at coordinate 17,644 of DQGU01000164.1, read as the reverse complement.
CCGACAAGCCCTTCCATATCTTTTTTGGCCATATCTTTTTTTGCAGGCGTGTTTTGATTGAGGGACATATTAAAGCGGCGCTCCCTGTTGCTGGCGGGTGCTGTCCAATGTGCGGATGCGTGCAAGCCAGCCGACGATTTTTTGCAGGTTTTTGTCGAAGGTCTCGCGCGCAACAGGCTTCACGATATAGGCTGTCGCGCCAGCCTTCAGCGCCTCTATCACATGGCGCTCCTCGCTTTCGGCGGTGACCATGACAAGCGCGGTTGCATCATAATCCCGGCTTTCGCGCAGTTCCTGCATCTGGGCATATCCGGATTTTCCGGGCAGGTTCCAGTCAAAGAAAATGATGTCGTATTGGTGGAATTCCAGCTTGCCTTCAACTTCGCTGCAATCGGCGGCAAGGTCGATATGCTGAAATCCGTTTTCGCGTAAAAAACTTTCAATCAGGCGGCGGATAACCATGTGGTCGTCCACGACAAGCGCCCTGAGCTGGCTGACGTCCAAATCGAACACGCAGGCATCCTCCCCCGTTGGTGAAAACCGGAATGTCTGTCTCTTCTATTGTATCAGATGCAGTGTTTGCACGGGGTTAAAACCGTGCCAAAATTTCTAACATATTGGCAGGGCAGGGCTTTTTGACGTGTCTTGCCCTGCGGGTTCGGCTTTGCCGCCGCCCCAGTCTTCCTGCCATAAATCCGGCTTTTCGTTTCGGAAACGCGTGGCCAGCTTAATGCAATCGGCGGCGGCGGGGCTTTGCGCAGGGGCGAGGATAACCACATCCACGCCGCGCGCACGCAGGAACTGCACGGTTTCATCGCTGCCCGCATTGGCGCAATCGCCAATGACCACGCGCGGAATGCCGAATTGCGCAATCGTGCCTGCACACATAAAGCACGGCTGGAGCGTCGTATAAAGAACAGTAGCATGGCGGTTTTTCATGCGTCCTGCGGCACGCAGGGCGGACATTTCACCGTGCAGGATGGGGTTGCCTTCCTGCACCAGCATATTGTGCCCCTCGCCCAAGACCGCGCCCGTCTGGCCGTCCACCAGCACGGCGCCGATGGGGCAGCCGCCTTCGCTATAGCCTTTATGTGCCTGCAAATAGGCGCGGCGCATGAATTTTTCATCGTCTGCGGGTGTGATGGGCATGTTTTTTCCCTGATTAAGGCTATAAAAAAACGCATGCGCGTGATACAAACGTAGCGTTTTTTCAGCCTGCCGCCAACAGGAAAGCCCCCCATGAATATCCCCCATCGCCATACCCTTCTTGACCGCGCCCTTGCCGAGCGCATCCTTGTGCTGGATGGTGCCATGGGCACGATGATACAGGGCTATAAACTGGGGGAAGCCGATTACCGCGGCACGCGCTTTGCCGACTGGCCGCGCGACATCAAGGGCAATAACGACATTCTGTGCCTGACGCGTCCGCAGGTGATTGAAGAAATCCACAAGGCCTATCTGGATGCCGGCGCAGATATCATTCAGACCAATACGTTCAATGCGAACCGCATTTCCCTCGCCGATTACGGTATGGAAGATTTGGCGTTCGAGCTGAACCGCGAAGCCGCCGCGCTGGCGCGCCGCGTGGCCGATGCCGCATCGACGCCGGACAAGCCGCGTTTTGTCGCAGGCAGTATCGGCCCCACCAACCGCACGGCGTCTATTTCGCCAGACGTTTCAAACCCCGGCGCACGCAACGTGTCGTTCGATGAATTGGTGGCGGCTTATTACGAAGCTGTCTGCGGGCTTGTCGCGGGCGGCGCGCATATTTTGATGGTCGAGACGATTTTCGATACCCTCAACGCCAAGGCCGCCATCTTCGCCATCGAAAAATTCTGCGAAGAAAAAGGCGAGCGTCTGCCGCTGATTATTTCCGGCACGATTACAGATGCCTCCGGCCGCACGCTGTCCGGCCAGACGACCGAAGCCTTCTGGCATTCGCTGCGCCATGCGCGGCCGCTGGCAATCGGGCTTAACTGTGCGCTCGGCCCCAAAGACCTGCGTCCCTACATCGAAACGCTGGCGAACATTACGGATACGCATGTCTGTGCCTATCCCAACGCGGGTTTGCCGAATGCCTTTGGCGGTTACGATGAAACGCCGGAGCAAATGATTGCCGAAATGCGCGAATGGATGCAGCGCAGCTTCCTTAATATTGTTGGGGGCTGTTGCGGCACCACGCCCGCGCATATCCGCGTTTTTGCGGAAGCTGTGAAAGGCCTGCCGCCGCGCGCCGTGCCGCAAAAGCCTGCGGCCTGTCGCCTTGCGGGGCTTGAAGCTTTCACGATTGACGATGATACCCTGTTCGTCAACGTGGGGGAGCGCACGAACGTCACCGGCTCCGCCAAATTCCGCAAGCTGATTAAAGAGGGGCAGTTCGAGGCGGCGCTGGCCGTTGCGCGCGAACAGGTTGAAAGCGGCGCGCAGATGATTGACGTCAATATGGACGAGGGTCTGATTGATTCCGTCGAAGCCATGGCGCTTTTCATGAACCTGATTGCGTCCGAGCCCGATATCGCCCGCGTACCCGTGATGATAGATTCATCGAAATGGGACGTTATCGAAGCGGGGCTGAAATGCGCGCAGGGGAAATGCGTTATCAATTCCATCAGCATGAAAGAAGGGGAGGCGGAATTTATCCGCCATGCCAAACTCGCCATGCGCTACGGCGCGGCGGTTGTGGTGATGGCCTTTGATGAAAAAGGGCAGGCGGATACGATTGAGCGTAAAGTTGAAATCTGTACCCGCGCCTATAAACTTTTGACCGAAACTATCGGCTTTCCTGCCGAAGACATCATTTTCGACCCCAATATTTTCGCCGTCGCGACGGGGATTGAAGAACACGACCCCTACGGTCTTAACTTCATCGAAGCCACGCGGATTATCAAACAAACCCTGCCGCATGCACTGGTGTCGGGCGGCGTTTCCAACGTTTCCTTCGCGCTGCGTGGCAATAACGAAGTGCGCGAGGCTATTCACGCCGTTTTCCTGTATCATGCCATCCGCGCCGGCATGGATATGGGGATTGTGAATGCAGGTCAGCTGGCGATTTACGAAGACATTCCGCGTGAACTGCGCGACGTTGTCGAAGACGTTATTCTCAACCGCCGTGCGGGCGCGACCGAAGACCTTTTGAAGCTGGCGGAAAAATACCGCAGCGACGGCAAGGTTGCAGAAAAAGTCGATGACGCCTGGCGCAGCCTGCCTGTTGAAAAACGGCTGGAACATGCGCTGGTCAAGGGGATTGACGAATTTATTACCGAAGATACCGAAGCCGCCCGTCAGGCATCGGCGCGGGCGCTGGATGTTATCGAAGGCCCTTTGATGTCAGGCATGAATGTGGTTGGCGATTTGTTTGGCGCGGGCAAGATGTTTTTGCCGCAGGTGGTCAAATCCGCCCGCGTGATGAAAAAAGCTGTGGCCTATCTGCTGCCCTATATGGAGCAGGAAAAAGACAGCAAGGCGAAAAGTGCGGGTAAAATCCTGCTCGCCACCGTCAAGGGTGACGTGCATGACATCGGCAAAAATATCGTCGGCATCGTTTTCCAGTGTAACGGGTACGAAGTCATCGACCTTGGCGTGATGGTGCCGTGCGAGAAAATATTGCAGGTCGCGCGCGATGAAAATGTGGATATTATCGGGCTTTCGGGTTTGATTACCCCGTCGCTTGAAGAAATGACGCATGTGGCGTCTGAAATGCAGCGCCTCGGTTTCACCGTGCCGCTGCTGATTGGCGGGGCGACAACCTCGGAAGTGCATACCGCCGTTAAAATCGCGCCGAACTATGAACATGGCGTTGTTTATGTGGCCGACGCGTCGCGTGCGGTCGGCGTGGTGAGTGCGCTTTTGAGTGAGACGCAAAAACCTGAATATATCGCCGGTATCAACCGCAAATACGCCGAAATACGCGAGCGCTTTGCCGCGCGCGGACCCAATAAAAAGCTTATTCCGTTTGCGCAGGCGCGCGCCAATGCCTTCCGTCCCGATTTTTCAGCCTATACGCCGCCAAGGCCGCTGAAACCGGGGCTGCATGTGCTGGATGATGTGACGTTTGACGATTTGCGCCCCTATATCGACTGGTCGCCGTTTTTCTATACATGGGGGCTGATGATGAAATACCCCCGCATATTCGAAGACGGCAATATCGGCGAGGAAGCGCGCAAGCTGTATAAAGACGCGCAGGATATGATTGAAAAATTCAAGACGGACGGGCGTATCCGTCCGCGCGGCGTGCTCGGCATCTTCCCCGCATCTTCCATCGACGAAGATATCGTTGTTTATGCCGACGATGCCCGCGCGGCGGAAAAAGGCCGAATTGTCGGCCTGCGCCAGCAGTTGGTGCGCGAAGGGGGCAAGCCGAATTACTGTCTTGCCGATTTTATCGCGCCTGCGGCATCGGGCACGGCGGATTATCTGGGCTGTTTTGCAGTGACATCGGGCGACGGGCTTGAGCATATCGTGGCGGAGTACGAAGCCGCGCATGATTCATACGGCAGCATGATGGCCAAAGCGGTCGCCGACCGTTTTGCCGAAGCCTTCGCTGAATATCTGCACGAGCGTGTGCGCCGTGAATTCTGGGGCTATGCACCGGACGAGGCGCTGGATATCGACGGCTTGATTGCCGAAGGGTATCAGGGCATCCGTCCTGCGCCGGGTTATCCGGCCAACCCTGACCATACGCAGAAGCTTGCGCTTTGGCGTTTGCTGGATGCGGAAAAGAATACGGGTATCCGCCTGACGGAAAGTCTTGCCATGTGGCCGGCGTCATCGGTCAGCGGGTTTTATTTCTCCCACCCCGACAGTTATTACCTGAGCATCCATCAAATTGGCCGCGACCAGCTGGAAGATTACGCGCGCCGCCGCGGCATTGATGTGGCGGAAGCTGAGCGCTGGCTCGCCCCTGTGCTCGATATGTAATCGGAATTAAAGCCCGCGATACAAAAACCCGTAGTTGCTCAGGAATGAATTGAGCGAATGCGGGTTTTGTTTTTCAAGCGCGCGGAAAACGGCTTCGGGTATGTTGATGTTGCAGGCCGCCTCGATTTCCTTGAACGACGGGGCGCTGTTCGCCTCCAGAATACGGTAGCCGTTTTCATCGAACAAAAGGTCAATGCCGGCGATATCCAGTTGCAGCGCGCCTGCGGTGTCAATGGCGAGTTTTTGCATGTCGCGCGGCGCGTCGAACGGCGTGATGGTCATGTTCTGTTCGGCGTTGGATTTGAAAAGGCCGCCTTCGCTGCGGCGTTCGACCGCCGCGATAACTTCGCCAAAACAGACGACAAGGCGGGCATCGCGGCCGTGGCTGGCGCGAATGTATTCCTGAAAAATAAATTCGGAACCGCTGGCGGCAAGGTCGATAAGGCTGGCAAGGTCGTTAAAACGTTCGCGCGTTTCGCAAAGCATGACGCCGCTGCCGCGGTTGCCGCGCAGCGGTTTGACCACGGCGGGAAAGCCGATTTCACGCTCCACAAAATCCACATCCACCGGAAATTTCGCCAAAATAGTTTTGGGTACGGGCAGGTTTTTGGCGGCCAGAATTTGCTGGGTCAACATTTTATCCGCGGCGGCTTCCATGCCGGGCGGGGCGTTGACGATGCGAATGCCTTGATGTTCCATGTGGCGCAAAACGGCCAGCATGAAATAGCTGGTATCTGAGCCGGTGCGCGAAATAATGAAATCCGGTTTTTCCAGTTGCTTGCCTTCGTAAACCGCGGACCAGTTGCTGTCTTTATCGACGACAAGGTCGAAGTTTTGCGGCTTCAACACCGCCAGTTCGATTTCCATGCGTGCCGCGGTTTCCATGAATTGCCGCACGGCATAAGCGCCCGGATAATCGGAATGGGGGTCGGCATGAAAAAAAATCCAGCAGCGCATGGGCATCCTTTCGCTTTGAAGCGGGGTGAGTGTGGCTAAAGCGTGTGTTTTTTATGCAACAGATTATATCCAACCTTGCCGCGCATATCAATCGGCTTCGCGGTGCGGGCGATTCGGTATAAAAGGGCGTGAATTTTCGCCCGTGCGGGCGTTTGACGATATGAGGAAAAAAATAAATGGAACTGCTGTCCTTTCTTCAGCTTCAAACCGCGGTGAACCCGCTGCTTATTTTCGGCATCGCGCTTATTTTCGGCGTTGCGGGCGGGATATGGGCGAACCGCATTCATTGGATGCCGACGATTACGGCTTTCATGCTGCTCGGTCTTGTCATCGGGCCGAACGGGCTGAAGCTGATTTCAAAGCCGATGCTGGCGCAGTCTTCTGTTCTTATTGACATCGCGCTCGGCCTTATCATGTATAAACTGGGCACGATGCTGCACCCTTATGCGATGCTGCGCTCGCGCCGGCTTTTGTCGATGTCGCTGGCGGAAACGGCGCTCGGCTATGCCGCGGTTTTCGGCGCGGGTTTGTTTCTCGGGCTCGATACATTGGTCGCGGCAATGATTGCAGCGATTTCGGTTTCATCTTCGCCGGCCGTTCTGGTGCATGTGTCCGAAGAAATGCGTGCAAAAGGGCCGGTTTCTTACCGCGCAAAATCGCTGGTGGCGATGAACAACCTGTTCGCCTTTTTCCTGTTCACGCTTTCGCTGCCCTTCAGCATCGATGCGGCGGCGGGGGATTGGTCGATGGCGCTGGGCTTTCCGGCTTATCGCCTTTTGGGTGCGGTCGCCGTGGGGATTGCGGTGGCGTGGCTGGCCGTGCAGGTCGCGCGGCAACTGCGCGTAGGCGACGACCATTACCGCTTTGCGATTGTGATTGGCAGTGTGATGCTGACGCTGGGCATTTGCTTCTCGCTCAGCATGTCGGCGCTGTTTTCGCCGCTGGTGATGGGCATTGCTGTGCGCTGGTTTGAAACGTCCAAGCATAAAATTTCGCAAGTGGGGCTTGGCGAGGGCGGCGATTTGTTTTTTATCGTCCTGTTCGTGATGGCGGGCGCCAAGATTGACTTGGCTAATTTGTGGGCGCTGGGGCTGGTGCCGATTATGCTGGTGCTGTGCCGCGGGTTTGGGAAAACGGCAGGGCTTTATCTGGCAGGGCGTTTCCATGGTGTGGATGATAAAGCCTCCGCCGCGGCCAGCATGATGCTGATGCCCATGGCGGGTATGGCTATCGGCCTTGTTTCGACCACCATGAAACTGGCGCCCGAAGCCGGCAGCATTGTGGCGACGGTGACCTTCGGTATGGTGGCGATACTGGAAAGCATCGGGCCGTTTCTGGTGACGCGCGCGCTTGTGCTTTGCGACGAGGCGGGCAAGCTCGACCCCGAAACGGACGAGTGGCAGGAAGCGTCCGGAACCTAAGCTCCATGGCCTCCTGCCACCCGCGGGTGTTCAGGTTGCTGGCAGATTAGTTGCGCAGCAGATTTTCCCAGATGCGGCCATAAGCTTGCACCACTTCGGCGGGGCAGGCAAAGGACACATAGGTGTGCGCGCTTTGCGGGATGTTGAATTCCGGCGCGTTTTGTATGTCGTTCGACAGGAATTTGCCCGTGTCTTTGTGCGTGGGAATCTGGCCGGAGAATTCAGAGTATTTCGCCTGGTTTTGCGGGCTCATCACAAAGGCGATGAACTTGGCGGCGCCTTCTGTATTCTGCGCATTGGCGGGGATAGCAAGGCTGTCCATCCAAAGCTCCACGCCTTCAACCGGATAGATGTATTTCAAGTCCGGGTTTTCCTGACGGGCGGTATAGACGTCGCCGCTCCAGGCCATTTGCATGGCAACTTCGCCTGCGGCCATGCGCTCGAAATAGCCGTCGGAGCCGTAAAGCTTCACCTGCGGACGCTGGCCGACCAGAAGGTCCTGCAGCATCTTCAGCGTGTCTTCGCTGCCGTCGCAGTTTTTGCGGCCGATGGCGATGGAGGCCAGCGCCATGACGGTCGAGGTATCGTCAAGAACGCCAAGGCTCGGCGCTTCGTCCGTCGGGCGGTCAAAGAATTGCGACCAGCTGGTGATGTCTTCGCTGACCAGTTTGGTATTCACCGCAATGCCCGTCGTGCCGTAAAACAGCGGCATGGCGTAATTGTAATTCGGGTCATAGACGGGTTCTTTGATGTTCTCGGTCAGGTTTTTGCCGATGGCGGATACGCTTTCCGGCAGGGGCTGGAGCAGTTTTTGTTCCAGCAGCAGCGGCACATAGTTTCCTGACGGCGCGACGATGTCGTAGCGCGCGCCGGATTTCAGTTTGGCCATCAGCGCGTCGTTGCTGGAATAAATTTCGGTGACGACTTTGATGCCGGTTTCCTGTTCGAATTTTTTGAAAAGCTCGCTGTCGGCATAGGTGTCCCAGATATAGACATAGAGCTTCGGCCCGCTGTTTTGCGCGGCGTAGAACAGCCCTGCGGCGAAAATCCCGACGACCAGTATGATGCCGATAAGTGCCGATGGTTTAACGTTCATGGTTTAAATCACTTTCTTGCGGTTGATGATATATGACAGGAGTACGATAAAAATAGAAAACGCCAGTAGCATCGATGCAGCTGCATTGATTTCGGGGGTGATACCGCGTTTGACCTTGCTGTAGATTTCAACGGGCAGGGTGCTGGCGCCGGGCGGGGCGACCATCAGCGTGATGATGAAATCGTCGAGGGAGGTAATAAAGGCCAGCAGTGCGCCGGAAAAAATCCCCGGCGTCAAAAGCGGCAGCGTGACATGGCGGAAGGCTTGCCATTCGTCGGCATAAAGGTCTTTGGCCGCTTCGGACATGCTTTTGGGGATGGTCGCAATCCGTGCACGGATGGGGGCATAGGCGAAGGGAATGCAAAACACGATATGCGCGATAAGCACGTTGATAAGGCCGAGGCGCAGATTGATGGCCGCGAAAAAAGCCATGGTGGTCACCGCAATCACGATTTCCGGTACCAGCAGCGGCAGTGCCATCATGGTATAGGACGCTGTTTTGACGGGCTTCGGCACGCCGCCGCCATGCAGCGCCAGCGCCGCGGCCAGCGCGATGACTGTGCCGATAAACGTCGCCCCGACGGCGACGATAAGGGAGTTCATGGTCGCGCGTTGCAGGTCATGATTGCCAAGCGCGCGGGGATACCACTCAAAGCTGAAGCCTTCCCAGACGGTCACCAGCCGGCCGCTGTTGAACGAAAAGGCGATAACCGCGAAAATAGGCAGGTACAAAAACGCAAGACCAAGCCATGTGACAAGGCCGAAACCGGGCATGTTTTTGGGGTTTGCTTTCATCCAACCACCCCTTTCAGCCCTTGGCCGCGGCGGGCGATAAGCATCAGCCCTATCATGACAAAGGCGATAAGCAATACCGAAATCGCTGCGCCAAAGGGCCAGTTGCGCGCCATGCCGAACTGGTTTTCAATCAGGTTGCCGAGCATCATGTTGCGGCCGCCGCCCAAAAGGTTCGCCGCAAGGAACGAACCGATGGTCGGAATGAAAACAAGAATAGTGCCGCCGACAATGCCGGGCACGCTGGCGGGCAATACGACATGCCACAGGATGCGCAGGCGGGTGGCGTAGAGGTCTTGTGCGGCCTCCACCAGCCGCCAGTCCATACGCTCGAGGCTGGAGTAAATCGGCAAAATCATAAAAGGCAGATAGCTGTAAACAAGCCCCATGCCGACGGCATAGGGGTTGTACAAAAGCTCCAGCGGCGCATCGATGATGCCCGTTTCAAGAAGCCCGCGGTTTACAAGCCCGTTGCTGCGCAGGATAAGTATCCACGCATAGGTGCGTATCAAAAGATTTGTCCAGAACGGGATGGTGATGAGTATCATCCACGCGTCGCGCTGGTGCGCGGGGCGTGTCGCCATGAACCACGCCATCGGAAAGCCGATAAGCAGGCAGGCGAGTGTCGCCATCACCGCAAGCTTGGTCGAGCCGAAAATGATTTCGAGGTACCGTGTATCCCATTGCAGATTGCCGTCGAGGTCGGCGGAGTATAAAAACTGCTGATAGCCGGAAAGGGAAAATGCGGGCTTCACGCCGCCCATCGGGTCGGGCGCCATGAAGGAATAACCAAGCGCGATGCAAAGCGGCGCCATGAAAAATACGGTCATGACCGCAAGGAAGGGCAGCAACAATTTGGTGCCGGACGACAGCCGCATCACGATGCGCACCGGATAAGCATGTCGGGCAGGAGTGCCACACGCACGCGCGCATCGACCCCGACGGGAAGCTTTTCGTGGTCGGCCACGGTCACGGTCTCGCCGCTATCAAGCGTGACCTGATAATAAGTGACAGCGCCGTGGTACGACAGCGCATCCAGCTTGCCATGCACGATAGGCCCCGCAACGTCCGGCTGCTGGCCTTCGCGGATAAGCAAGGTGGCGTCTTCGGGGCGGAAACCGATGTGGCCGCTTTCGCTGAGCCCGAGACTGGGCGCGGCAACGAAATTGCAAATGCCGATAAAATCGGCGACGTAGCGCGATACGGGGCGATGATAAATTTCCTGCGGCGTGCCCAGCTGGCCGATGCGCCCGCGTTCCATCACCGCAATGCGGTCGGACATCGACAGCGCTTCTTCCTGGTCATGGGTGACGAAGATGAAGGTGATTTCGGTTTCGCGCTGCAGGCGTTTCAGTTCTATCTGCATATCCTTGCGCAGTTTGTAGTCCAGCGCGGAGAGGGATTCATCGAGCAAAAGAATTTTCGGACGGTTGACAAGCGCGCGCGCCAGCGCCACACGCTGCTGCTGCCCGCCCGACAGTTCGGACGGATAGCGCGCGCCGAAGTTTTCCATGCGCATCAGCGCAAGCGCGTCTGCGGTGGCCTTTTCTATGTCTTTGGCATCTTTGCCCTGCATGCTCATGCCAAAGCCGATATTGTCTGCAACCGTCATGTGCGGAAACAGCGCATAGCTTTGAAACACGGTATTCACGGGGCGTTTGTTCGCGGGCAACCCGGCGATGTCAACGCCGTCGAGAAGGATTTTCCCTGTATCGCAAGATTCAAGTCCTGCAATTAAACGCAGCAGCGTGGTCTTGCCGCAGCCAGAGGGGCCGAGCAGGGTGAAGAATTCATTCTCCCGCACATTCAGCGACAAATCGTCCACGGCGCGCACGGGGTTTTGCGCGCTGCCAAAAAATTTCGTAACGGATTGAATAACAAGACGGTCTGACATGCCGTGATAATATTACGTTCGGCTGCGCGCTTCAACGGCAGAACGGGGACGATTGCGGTCTTTTTGATTATGATAAATGGGGCGGGTCAATCCGGCCGGATAACCTCGATATCCAAATCGCCGATGGCGGCAATGTATTCGTCCAGAGTCATCAGACCGACGCAGGGCATTGCGCCGGCGGGCAGGTCGGCACGGCTGGCCAGCAGTTTGCGCGCCATGATAAGGGCAGGCAGCGTGGGCAGGTGCGGGCCGTGACCCTGGCGGGCAATCAGGTAGAAGCTTTTTTCACAAGCCGCACCGTCATGACCTGTGCCCTGCATACGCAGGTAGAAACCGCTGCGGTCGCTGCCAAAAATGTTGAACAGTGGATTTAATTTGACCAAAGCCCCCGCCATGACAGACAGGCTGCGCATAAGGCCTAGCCGTACCAACCCGCTGAGAAGCCAGAGCAGGGCTTGCTGCGTCCAAACCTCCACCCCCGCCAGAAAGGTAATATCGCGCAGCGCCGGATAACGCTTGGGGAACAGGGCAAGGTCGGGAATGTCGCAGCGCGCCATCAAACGGGTGCCCAGCTGCGGAAATGTCCGGCGCTGCAAACATTGCCAGCCATAGACAGTATGCGGCGCGCCGTTTTGCAAGGTTTCAAAAGGTTTACCCGCATAACTGAGCAGGGATGCGGCGGTGCCGACGCCCGGCGTGGTGCGCTGCGCCGTGCTGATGCCGTAATCAAGCGCCGTGAAACTGGCGAAGGCGGGCAGGTAGTGGTCGATAACCGCCGCCGTCATGGCAGGGACGGAGCTGGCGCCGCTGATAATGCGGCATCCTTGCGCCTTGGCCTGCGCATCCAGCGTGCCGATGTTGGCCACATATTCTCGCCCGTCGGCAAGGTCGATGTAATCGCAACCAAGTGCGATGCAGGCGCGGGCAATATCATATCCCTGTCCCTGAAACGGCCCGCAGGTATGAATAACGATATCAGGCGCGAGCGCGGCCAGCGCGGCGGGAAAATCATGATGAATGTCCAAAAGACAGGGCTTCACCGTCGCCGGGGCATGTTTCAGGCTGTCGGCCAGCGTCGCCGCCTTGGCCACGTCGCGCCCGGCGACAAGGATTTCAAACCCTGCGTCCTGCGCAAGTTCGCGCGTGATATAGGTGCCGAAATTGCCGTAGCCGCCAAGGATAAGAATACGTTTTTGCACGCTCATGCCGCGGCGTCCTCCGTCATTGTAAATATGCCGCTATAACCGAAAACGCGCCCCCAGAGCGGATGCGTGATGTCCATGGTCATGGCAAATCTATTATCGTCTATCGCCGTTTCGCTGGCATTGCCGCGCCCCATCAGCCATTCCACAGGCAAGGGCAGGGATGTGCCGAAAATATTCAGCGTATAGCCGCGGTGGCGCATGTCGATTTTGTCACCCGTCCAGACAAAAGCCGCGCGCCAGCCAAGCCCAAGGCGCGTATGCTCAATCATTTCATTCCCGCCGGCGGGCAGCATAACGGAGCGGAAACGGTAAGGCTTTTTACCCGGAAAATAAAAAACGCGGTCAAAGACGATGCCGTGTTTTCCGCCCTTTACCGCGCTTTCAAAACGCACCGTGGCGCGGATATTCTCGCCCGCATAAGGCACCAGCGTGCCCGACAGGTAAAATAGCGGCGCCAAAATCCGCCCCAGCCACGACGTGCGGATTTCCATCACCCCTTCGCAGGCGGCGGTATCGATTGTACCAGCGCGGCAGGCGTAATGGCGGTGAAAAACGCGGGGCAGTTTTTGCCAGTCGTTGCCGAAAATACTTTTAAAAACGGGTTCGCTTGCAGCTGTCATGTTCATACCGGTTTTGCGACCATCAGTGCGAATATGGCCATAAGGGCAATAAAGGCAGGCCAGCCGAGCGCGAACCAGATACGAAACAGCTGGTGATAACGCGCGGGCGGTTCGCTTTGCGTTTCTATGGCGGTCTTCAGCATGCCGCGCAGCTGGATTTGTATCCAGACCACAGGCAGCCAGCAAAGCCCGGCCAGCGCATAAAGCGCGTATGTCACCGATAGCCAGAAATCATGCAGCCCATAGCCGCCGTTCATGGCCAGCCAGATACCCGTAAGGGGTTGCAGGATGACGGCGGGGGTGGTGAACAAAAAATCGGCCAGCACCGTCATGCGCGCGGCGAAATATTTTTCGTGCAGGTTTTTGGCGAAATGCGATGCGTACATAAAAAACGCGATGCCGATGCCTGTACCGAACAAAACGGCCGAGCCGAGGATATGCAGCGTTTTGACAATCTGGTAGCTGTCCATGCAGGGCATCCATAAGGCAGTAGCGCGGGGTTGTGCGCAGCATCATTCTGTACTTTTCCTGAAAGGGAAACAAGGTTTCATCATTCCGGAAAAGCGCTGCGGTGGCGCAATGAAAAATTAATATATGCGGGCGTATTCTGGGTGCAATCTCCTTGTTTAGCGCGGCTGCGCGACCTATAATTGATTACATAAATAACAACATCGCTGAAAGGGCTTTCTGTCATGTCGAAAACGCCGGACACCAACCCGCTTCTTGAACCGTCGAAACTGCCGTACGGCGCGCCGCCGCTCGACAGCGTGAAGGTGGAACATTTCCTGCCCGCGCAAAAAGCCGGTATCGCGGAGGCCAAGGCCGACATCCAAGCCATCAAGGCCAACAGCGCGCCCGCGACGTTTGAAAACACCATCGAGGCGCTGGAATTCGCCGGCCGCACGCTCAGCCGCGTCATGACGGTTTTCGGCAATATCTCCGCCGCCGCCAGCAGCGACGCCCTGCGCGCGATTGAAGGCGATTTGAAAGTCGCTGCCGTCAAACACAGCAACGACATCATGATGGATGCCGACCTGTTCAAGCGCGTTAAAGAAGTTTACGACCAGAAAGACAGCCTGAAACTGTCGGGCGAACAGCGCATGCTGCTCGAAGAAACCTATAAAGGCTTCGTCCGCTCCGGCGCGCTGCTGGATGAAACGCAAAAATCCCGCCTGCGCGAGATTAGCGAAAAAATGACCGAACTGCGCACGGAATATAAAAACAACAGCCTGAAATCCGTGGCGGCGTATCAAAAAGTCATCGACGATGAATCCGAACTGGCGGGCGTGCCCGAGCGTGCCAAGGCGGCCTACCGCGAAGCCGCCGAAGCCGCAGGCCTGACGGGCAAGTTTGTGGTGAAACTCTCGCCGCCGCCGCTCGATATCATGGCTTATTGCGAAAACCGTGCGCTGCGCGAAGAAATTTCCCGCGCGCTCGCGAACGTCGCTTACAAGGACGAGTTTGACAATACCAAGAACGCGATGGAAATCGCCAAGCTGCGCCACGAAGCGGCCGGTATCATGGGCTACGACAGTCACGCGGCATTCGTTCTTGACAACCGCATGGCCAAAACGCCGGAGGCGGTGAACGACTTCCTCGCCAAAAACGAAAAAGTCTATCGCCCCGCTGCCGAAGAATACCTGCAAAAAGTCAAAGACTACGCGCAGAAAACCGACGGCATTGCCGATTTCAAGCCGTGGGACATGGCTTATTACGGTCGCAAGCTGAAAGAAGAAGAATTCAGCCTGTCTATGGAATCCCTGCGCCCGTATTTCGACCTTGAAAAAGTGCTGGAGGGTATGCGCAAGCACGCCGAAAAACTTTTCAACATCGACATGACCGAAGTGAAGGGGAAATACCCCGTCTATCACGAAGACGTGAAGGTCTATGAAGTCACCGATAAAAAGACGGGCGAGATGATTGGCCTGTTCTACGGCGATTATTACGCCCGCCCCGGCGCGAAAAGTGGCGGCGCGTGGATGAACACCTTCCGCAATCGCGGTATCGAAGACGGCGAAAACCAGTTCGCCATCGTTACCAACGTCTGCAACTTCCAAAAGCCGACCAAAGACCACCCGACGCTTCTGTCCATCGACGAAGTGCGCACGGTGTTCCACGAATTCGGCCATGGTTTGCACGCGCTGCTGGCCAAAGGCGATTATGCGTCGCTGACCGGCACCAACGTGAAGTGGGATTTCGTGGAGCTGCCCTCGCAGCTGCAGGAAAACTGGGCCAAGCAAAAAGAG
>DQGU01000164.1:0-2239 GCA_003524565.1 Rhodospirillaceae bacterium | reverse complement strand
CCTCCCCCCGCCACTACAAAAACGGCGATTTGCTGGCCGAAGACCTCATCAAAAAAGTCAACGACATGGAAAACTTCGATGCAGGTTATGTCGGTCTGCGCCAGACGTTCCTGGGCAAGCTCGACATGGCATGGCACGGCGGCGACCCCAAGAACATCAAGGGCGTCGAAGAGCTGGAAGACAAGCTGATTGCCGAAACCTGGCTTTTCCCGCGCGCGGCGGGGCCGATGTCCACCAGCTTCGGACATATTTTCTCCGGCGGTTATTCGGCGGGCTATTACAGCTATAAATGGGCAGAAGTGCTGGAGGCCGATATGTTCGAAGAGTTCGAACAAAAAGGCCTTTATGACCGCGCCACGGGCGACCGCCTGCGCGATACCATCTATGCGCAGGGCGGCACGCGCGACCCCATGGATATCTTCAAGGATGCCAAAGGCCGCGAGCCCGACCCGAACGCGCTGTTCCGCCGCGAAGGCCTGTTGCCGCAAAACGACAACCAGACCCCGCAGGCAAACCGCAAATCCGGCCCGCAAGGACCGAAGCAGTAAACTGCAGAAATACAAAAAAGCCGCCCTGCAAGGGGCGGCTTTTTTGTTGCCTGCTGCGGTGCTTATGCCGCTTTCAGCGCGTAGGCTTCCAGATTGTCGAACAGGCGTTTTTTGTCGGCGTCGCCCAGAAATGTCGCCTCGATGCTGTTGCGCGCCAGGGTCAGGATGTCCTGCTTGCTGAGGCCGAGGGCGGTCGCGACAGCGATATAGTTATCGTTCATATAGCCGCCGAAATAGGCGGGGTCGTCCGAATTCACCGTCGCCTTGATGCCAAGGTCGAGCATCTTTTTCAGCGGATGCTTTTGCATGTCCTTGACCACGCAAAGCTTCAGGTTTGAAAGGGGGCAGACGGTCAGGGCCATGCCGTCCTGTACGATGCGCTCGGACAAAATATCGTCTTCGAGCGAGCGGTTGCCGTGGTCGATGCGGTCGATTTTCAGCTGGTCTATTGCTTCCCAGACGTATTCGGGCGGGCCTTCTTCGCCCGCATGCGCGACGAGCAGGAAGCCCTCCGCGCGCGCCTTTTCAAATACACGCGCGAATTTGGACGGCGGGTGGCCAACCTCGGAGCTGTCAAGCCCGACGCCGAGGATTTTGTCTTTGTACGGCAAGGCCTGCGCGAGGGTCTGCATCGCGTCTTCCTCGCTCAGGTGGCGCAGGAAACACATGATGAGTTTGGATGTGACATTCAATTTCTTCTTGCCGTCGTCAAGCGCGCGGGTAATGCCGTCCAAAACGGTTTCAAACGCGACGCCGCGGCTGGTATGGCCTTGCGGATCGAAAAAGATTTCGACGTGCTGCACGTTTTCGCCCGCCACGCGCGTCAGGTATGCCCATGTCAGGTCGTAAAAATCCTGTTCGGTACGCAGCACATTCATGCCTTGGTAATAGATGTCCAGAAAATCCTGCAAATTGCCGAAATCATAAGCGGCGCGCACTTCTTCGACTGATTTGAACGGAATATCGATTTTGTTGCGCTGCGCCAGCGCGAACATCAATTCAGGCTCGAGGCTGCCTTCGATATGCAGGTGCAGTTCAACCTTCGGCAGGTCGCGGATGAATTGGACGATATCGCTCATGGGGCTTTCTCCGGATAATGAAATAAACCGGATTATATTAGCATCCGCAGGCGCGCCGTCACATCAAAACCGCTATTGACATATTTTTTCGCCGCATGGACAGGCCGCGGCGAAAGGGGTAGTATTTCAATGTATTTTCAACCATAAAGGCGCCGCGTGACCGACACCATTCGATTTATTCTGAACGGCAAGCTTTGCGAAGTTTCCGGCCTGCCGCCGACGATGACCCTGCTGCAATACCTGCGCGGGCCCGCAGGCCTTTGCGGCACCAAAGAAGGTTGTGCGGAGGGGGATTGCGGCGCCTGTACCGTCATGGTCGCGCGTCTTGAAAAAGACGGCAGCGCGCCGTATCGCAGCATCAATGCCTGCATCGCGCTTTTGCCTTCGCTTGACGGGCGGCAGATTGTTACGGTTGAACACTTGCGTAACGTTGCGGGTGGTGCTCTGCATCCGGTGCAGCAGGCCATGGTGGAATGTCACGCATCGCAATGCGGGTTTTGCACGCCCGGTTTTGTGATGGCGCTGACGAATGAGCTGAATAACAACCCGCAGGCAGACGATACCGCCATTCACGATGCCCTATCGGGCAATCTTTGCCGCTGTACGGGCTAT
>DQGU01000143.1 GCA_003524565.1 Rhodospirillaceae bacterium | reverse complement strand
TTTTGCGTGACGTAATAAACGCCGATGCCTTTGGAGCGTATCAGGCGCATGACTTGCCCGACTTTTTCAATCAATGCCTTGGGTGCGCTATCGAACATCAAATGCGCTTCATCGAAGAAGACGACAAGCTTCGGCACGGGCAGGTCGCCGGCTTCGGGCATTTGTTCGAACAGCTCCGACAACAGCCACAGAAGGAAACAGCCGTAGATTTTCGGTTTCTGCATCAGCTCCGCCGCGTGCAGCACGCTGATATAGCCTTTGCCGTCGGGCGTGGTGCGCATCAGGTCGGCAAGCTCTATCGCAGGCTCGCCGAAAAACGTATCGGCGCCTTCGTTTTCCAGCGACAGCAAGCTGCGCTGTATCGCCGCGACGGACGCTGTGGAGACGAGGCCGTATGTCGCGCTTATTTCTTTGGCATTGTCGGCAAGGTGTTGCAGCATCGCGCGCAGGTCTTTGAAGTCAATCAGCAGAAGGCCGCTGTCGTCCGCGACTTTGAAGCAAAGCTCCAGCACGCCGCGCTGCGCATCGCTGAGGTCCAGAAGCTCCCCCATCAGCACGGGGCCGAATTCGGATATGGTGATGCGCACAGGGTGGCCGCCTTTGCCTGCCAAATCCCAAAACAGGCAGGGCGGGCTGACCAGTCCCGCAGCCTTGGGCAGGGCGATACCCGAAAGGTCGCCTTTGACATCCGTCACAAAAACCGGAATGCCCGCGCGCGCCATGTTTTCGGCCAGCGTTTGCAGTGTGACGGTCTTGCCTGTCCCTGTCGCGCCTGTAACCAACCCGTGGCGGTTGATACGTTTCAACACCAGCCCGGGGGCAGGCGTGCCCTCAGCGCCATCGGCGAAAATCAGGGCATTGCCGGTTTGTGGGGCGGCGGGCTGTGGCGGGACGGGTTGTGACATGGGCGCTCCTCGTATCCTCTAAAAAGTAGATGAATTTGAGATTAAGCCCCTGCATGGGTATCCGCAAGAACGGTGTACTTTTCCGCGATGCAGCATACGCATGAATTCAAACTGATAGCGGGAAGGTGTTTATATTTTCATAAAATATGATAAAATTGTAGTAATACGTCCATAACCCTTTGCAGTGCAGCAGGGGGCTGGATATACTTATCCACACAATAAAAAAGTCATCCTGAAGTCATTTTCAACTTCTGTTATTTGAAAGCACCGGCCATTGGTAAACCCATTGCCCGATTTGAACCCCGAAACCGAGCAGCGGATTGAACGTATCCGCAGCTTCAACCGTATGTATATGCACCGCATCGGTGTGCTGGCGGAAAAAATCTTCGGCAGCTCGTATTCGCTTGCGCAGGTGCGCGTGCTGAACGAACTGAGCTTCAGAAAATCTGTGACGGCCAGCATCCTCTGCCGCGACCTGCGTATGGACGGCGGGTATATCAGCCGTATCCTGCAAGGCTTCGAGCGCGAGGGGCTGATTACCAAAGAGCGCTCCAAAAGCGACGGCCGCCAGCGCACCATTCGCCTGACGCGCAAGGGGCAAAAAGTCGGCGAAAGCGTGTCGGCCGAAGCCAACCGCAAGGTGCAGGAGATGCTTTCCCCCGTCTCTTTACAAGACCAGATGCGCCTGGTCGAGGCGATGAACGTTATTGATGAAATACTCAACGCGAATATCAACGCCGCCGTGCTGGAGGGCAGCACATGGGTGCTGCGTCCGCACCGCCCCGGCGATATGGGGTTGATTATCCACTCCCACGCGGTGCAATTCGCCGAAGATTACGGATGGAACGAGGAATTCGAAGCCCTCGTCGCCGAAAAAACCGCCGAATTCATCCGCAATTTCGACCCCGCGCGCGAGCGTTGCTGGCTGGCGGAGCATCAGGGGCGCATGGTGGGTTCGCTCTACCTTGTGCGCGTGAAAGAAGACGTGGCGGAACTGCGCCTGCCTTTCGTTACGTCCGAAGCGCGTAACCTCGGCATCGGCAAATCCATGCTGGCCGAAGCCATCCGTTTTGCGCGTCATGCGGGATACAAAAAAATCACCATGTGGACCGAAAGCATCCACGAACACGCCCGCGACCTTTTCGAAGACGCCGGCCTGCACATCTCACGCGAAATCCAGCACCACCGCTTCGGCAAAGACCTCACCGGCCAGCACTGGGAAATGGATTTGTAATTTTTCCTTTCATCTCTTTTTCGATATTCACGGGGGCAATGTGAAGCTTTCTGTTTTGTCTGCACCATGCGCTTTGTTATTGCTTTGCGTGTCTGCCTTTCCCGCTTTTTCTGAGAAAGCTGTGTCCGAGGCCGCGGCAAAACCGATGATTCCAGACAAGGTAACGCTGGATGGTGTGGAATATACACGCTACGAAATAGTCACGACTTTCCTCAAGTCGGCGATAAGTGCCGATATATCAGTAGGGCAGGGGCTGTTTGATAACGCGCTTGTCCCGCCGTTCATGTCTTCGGATGAAACGGATGACGCTCTCGCGACGCCGGAGGGGTATCGTGTTCAATATCCATGGCTCTACGAATATTTATATCGGGAAAAAGGCATGCCGCGTTATGTGGCTATCAATAAGTGGGATAGCACAAAACCGCTGCGTATTGCGCTAGGCTTTCCGAATGACCTTAAACCGTATGACTGGTTACGCCTGCCGATAGCCCCTTCTGAAGGCTTGGCGGTGTTTAACGCGAACCAAGAAACTATGGGGCTGCCAAAGGTTTTTGCTGTTGAATCTGCTTTTGTGGAGCAGTCGTTGGCTGCGCCTGATGAACGGGCTGTGCAGATAGCCGAGAAAGAAATCGCCAGTTTTTCTGTTGAATTATCGGGCTTGACCGGGCTGGATATATCCTACGTCCCAAAAACCGACGAAGGTAGCGCCAAGGAAGGGGAACTGCGTATTGTTCTGCTGCCTCAAATGTACAGACCCAATAACATTTTTAAAAATGGTGTCTTCTCTATCAAAACATCATATTCATTCAGCGTTCCGGGAAAGAAAATCAGCCATTTTATCGGCGGGGTTCAAAACTTTTTATTTTTAACAGCCGTGAGGTTTACCCCCTATTCGGAAAAACAGGTGGATGGCTATTTTTTGCCGAATGCCAATAATACGATTGGT
>DQGU01000019.1 GCA_003524565.1 Rhodospirillaceae bacterium | reverse complement strand
ACCATTTTGGAACCAAAAGCGCCCCAAAATGCGGCCAGACTCGGCGGTTTGATTCTGGTGTTTATGGCCTAATTTTTTGAAAAATAAGGAAAATACCTGCGTCGTCTTTAGCGCGTATAGGCCAGCCGGCAAGCACAAAAATCGTTAATTTCCTTGAAAAACAGGCAAATTCGCATATCCGTCGCGTCAAATGTGAAGACGCCGCCGCGTCAGACGTGAAGACGCCACCGCGTCAAGCGAGAGGACGCCATCGGCGTTGGCGGTGGGCGCCCGCGCCTTGACAGGCGTGCCTGTCAAGGCGCACCCTCGGTTTCAGGTCTTGCTCACCGACACCGGTGCTACGCGGTTTTCCACCGGGATATTGTTTCCCGGATTGTTTAAGCCGGGCAAGGCTTTTCAATTTTCGAAGAGGAGCAAGCTGCCGCCTACCCTTTGGCAGTGGCAATGACGGGGCTGATGGTCTTGGCGTAGTAATAGCCCGCAATCATTTTGCCGTCGATATGGGCATAGGCGGGGTTCACGCCCCAGCGCTGGTAGCCCATTTTTTCGTACATGTGAATGGCGGCATCCTGCGTGTCGCGCACGTCCAGCTGCAAAACCTTGTAGCCCATTTCAAGGGCGAGTTTCTCCGCCGTTTCCGTCAGCTTGCGCCCCGCGCCGCGGCCGCGCGCCCAGGGGGCGATAAAGGCGGCCAGAAGGCCTGCGCTGAAGGCCTGCGCCTCGTTATGGCGGCTCGGCTCCACCAGCTGCACGGCGCCGCAAACGATGCCGTCGATACGCGCCAGCAGCAAATGACGCTCCGGCACCACCATGACGCCGCGCCAGTAACGCTCCATCACCTCGCGCGCCGGCGGGGTAACCCAGCCGAAACCGCCGCCCGCTTCGATGGCGGCGTCGGTTGCATCGCAAAGGTCATTGAGGTCGGCGGGCGTCAGCTGCTCGACAATATCAATGGTGGTCAGGGCTTCGGGGGGCAGGTTCGGTTTCATCATGGGCGGTATGTGGGCGTGCATCGTGACGGGTATTCCTTTGTGCAAGGGGCGTACGCAGCATCCATGTGTTTATCCATGTCTCTAACTGACCCCGTGTATAACACAGCGGGGCGGGGGGATAAACACTTTATGCGTCCATTTGCACAGGTTTAAATGCCGGGCGGGGTAAAGCTGGGGGCGGCGGGGGTATTGCCGTTCAAAAGGTTTACCATCGCCGTGTTGCGGCTTTCGTTCGCCAGCTGCTTGATGGCGCCGTCCTTGGCATTCGCATCCGCGCCGTGTTTCATCAAAACGCGCGCCATGTCGATGTCGTTTTTGTAAACGGCATCGTAAAGCGCTTGTCCGTTGTTTGCATTCACGTCGATGACGGGGCGTTCCGCCAGCGTGAAATTCATATTGAACGGGTCGTCAATCGGCGAGAAAAACGGCGGCGGGCCGAAACGGTTGGGGCTGATGTGCTGGTCAAACGGCTGCGCGCCCGTCCAGATGCTGTAATCGGGGGCGACAGGGATGGAAACCGCCACCGTGCGCGTGGCAGACAGCAGCGTATCGGCGACGTCCGCATGCCCGCCCTGAATGGCGGCTTGCAGCGCCATGCCGTCCTGCGCATTTGCATCCGCGCCGCGGGCAATCAGCGCGCGTGCCAGCGCATCGTTGCCGTTTTCAGCGGCGGAAATCAGCGCATCGCTGCCGCGGGCGCTTGCCAGCGCACCGTTTTCAAGCAGCGTCAGCGCAATCGCCGCATGATTGTTTTTGGCCGCGGCCACCAGCGCGGCATTCACATGCGCATCAGCTTTGACGCCCGCTTTCAAAAGCGCATCGACTACATCGGCATGACCTGCGCCCGCACCCGCGGCAAGGGCGCGCGCGCCCGCAACTTCGGTATTGATGCCGTGTTCGGCCAGCGCGCGGATGCGCCAGCTGTCGCCGTCCTGCGCCGCCGCCAGAAGGTCAAGGTCGCGCTGCGCATCGCTTTTCATCACCAGCGTGTGTTTCCACATCTGGTCGATGGGCGAAATGTTATAGCCGTATTGGTCGGCGCTGCCGGTCTGGAAAGTGATGTGGGTATCGGTCACGGGGTCTTTGGGCAGGTTGTCGATGCCGACGCTGCCGGTTGTCAGGCCAATGGCGGTTGCGGCAACCAAAAACGCACGGCGAAAACGCGAGATGCCCGGTTTGCGTCCCTTCATGATAAGTCCTTCCAGAAATGTATTCATTAAAACACTGGTATCGTGTTTAGGGGGCAGACTCGCCGCTGTCAAGATTGCCACTTTATGAAAAATGTTAAAAGGCGCAGCGGGCGCCCGTCAATAATTGACATAAAAAACCAAGACTGCTACTCTGCCCCGAAAGAACAAGTGTCGCGATTCACGCGGCGGGCTTCGAAATATTTAAAACGTGGTTTTTTAAACCATGCAGGCCGACACGGAAAAGCAGGGCATGAGCCAGCAGCAGGAAACGCTCAACAATCTACTTATCGAAGCCGTGCGCAGCCGCGATGTGGCGCAGGCCAAGCTCTATGTGCAAAAAGGCGCTGACCCGAATTGCCGCGCGGGCGGTATCCAGCACACGGTCAGGCACAGCACGGTCAGCAGTATGTCGCAAAGCGTGCGCGGCCCGCTTTTGCAACTCGCGGCGACGGCGGGGCAGGGCAACGGCGGCTTTTCGCGCGACATGGCCGATTTTCTTTTGAGCGCAGGCGCGCGTATCGACGATAAAAACGACAGCGGTGACAGCGTGCTGATGATGGGCATCAAGGCTTATTCCGAAGCGATGGTCAGCTTCTGGCTGTCGCGCGGCGCAGACCCCATGACAACGGACAAGAACGGCGATATCGCGCTGACAGTGGCCAGCCGTATCGACCAGAACAGCAGCGCGCGTCAGAACATCATCAACGGCCTGATGTCGAAAATGCCCGACCAGAAAGCGCAAAACAAACCCGCCGCCGCAACGGCTGCCGCCGCCAGCGCCACGCCCGCCGCTGCCGAAGACATCGACGTGATGAAGCCCGCAACCGTCATCGCCCGCCGCGCACAAAAACCGCGCGGTGGCGGGGGGTTTGCGCTATGACAGGCAACATCCCGCCGCTCACCCGCGAACAGCAGCGTATCATGGACAGCGAAATGTTTTCCGCGCTGGAGCATGCGGATTTCAACGTGCGCCTGGCTTTGTGTTTTAAAAAAGGCGCGGACATCAACGCGCGCAACAGCGACGGGCAGACCGTGCTGATGCGCGCGGTGTGGAAGGAATCTTCCGCGCGGGTGCGTTTCCTGCTGGCCTATCAGCCGGATTTGTTTTTGAAAGATAACAGCAACCGCACCGTCTTCGATTTGAACAAGCAAACGCGCAATGCGGCGGAGTGCACCGCCATCACCAAACTGCTTTTGAGCGCCATGCCCGACCGCGGCGCCAACCCTGCCGCCCAGACACCGGAGCCTGAGCCGGAAAACGCGGCGCCTGAAGTCCCGCCCGCGCCCTTGCGCAAAAAGGGGAAGGGCCCCGGCGGTTTCCGCCTTTAAAAAACGCGCGGTTTCCGCTTTAAACCGCAGGGATTTCGCGGCATAGCGGCGGTTTTATATTATGAAATATATCTTGCCATCGTTTATAATGGTAAATGGCCTGCCGCGGGGGGGGGCGATAGATAATAGGGCGGGAATAAATATCGTTAATATTGTCGCGCCGCGGCGAATGCTCTAGTCTCAAGCCTTGGCGCGGCGGCCGGAAATGACGGTGACGGCGCGATAATAAAGAATTTTGTATCGGGGAATGTTCGGGATGAAAAACACGGTCTATAGCGGATTTAAACCGGCTGTCTTCAAACGGGTCGCCGCGGCAACAGTTTTGCTGGCGGTCATGGCTTTGCCGGTGATGTCGCATGCGCAAAAAGCGCCGACGGCGCAAACGCCCGTGCCCGCGCAAACCGCGCCCGGCAACGAGCTGCGCCACCCCGAGCTTGAAAAATTCAAAACCGACGGCGGCGAGGTTGAATTCATCGGCCATGCCTACGGCCTTGATGGCTGGCTGTTGACGCGCAAAGACATTCCGCCGCGCACGGCCTATACGACGCCGCAGGGCGGGCTGGTGCTGGGCAACCTTGTCAATCCGCAGGGCGAAGTTGAAACCATGAGCCAGCTGCACGCGCTCAAGGCGAAAATGGAAGGCTCTCAAGAAGCCATTCCAGGCGCGGAAGAGCCGGGCAGCACCGTTTCCAAATCCGAGCGTTTCTATGCCACGGTCGAGAAAAAAGCCGCCTGGGCACAGGCCGGCAAAGACGGTGTGCCGTATCTTTACATGTTCATGAATGTGAACTGCGACCATTGCACCGAATACTGGAAGGCGCTGGAGCCTGCGGTGAAAGCAGGCCGCCTGCAAGTGCGCCTCGTGCCTTTCGGTCAGGCGCCGGCAAACCGTGAAGGCGGCGCCGCGCTGCTGTCGAGCGCAGACCCCGCCGCAGCGTGGTCCGAATATATTGGCGGCAAAAAAGAAGTGCTGGGCAAGGGCAAGGCGGTTGACGGTTCGCTGTCTGCCATTGATGCAAATACGCAGCTGGTGAAAACCTTCGGCCTTGCCAAAACGCCTTTCACCATTTACCGCCGCCCCGATAACGGTGCGCTGACGGTGATTGCGGGCAAGCCGTCAAATATGATGCTGCTCGAATCGGAACTGGCGCGGAACTGACAGCCGCCAGCGGACGAAAGATAGACGAGAGTTAGGAACAGACCATCCATGATGACGGCGCAGGCGCTGGCAGTTTGCATCTTTACGGCGGCACAGACGTATTCCGTGCCGCCGGCGCTGATTCTCGGCATTTTGCATGTCGAGGGCGGGCGCATCGGCATGGCGTCCAAAAACACCAATAACACCTACGACCTCGGCCCCATGCAGATTAATACGATATGGATGCCCGAACTGGCGCGTCACTGGGGCGTGCCGCGTGAAACCGCCCACCGCCTTGTGCGCGACGATGCTTGCGTCAACATCGGCGTCGGTACATGGATTTTACGCAAAAAGATAAACCAGACCGGCAGCCTTTATCAGGGCATCGCCTATTACCATTCCGCGACCCCGCACCTGGGCGGCAAATACCGCGCCAAGGTCATGGACGCCATGCAGCGTTATCGTCTGGTGCGCAGCCCCGACGACCTTGTGACTGCCGTGCAGCGCCAGCAGGCGCGCCGCAAGCCGGGCTGAGCGCTTTGCCGGAGTTCTGGTATCTGCCTCTTGTCCTTTCGGCCGTCTTTTCCAGATAGCGGCCAGAAAATGTTGAAAACAGTAGCATGCCGTTTGCATTGCGATTGAAAATGTTTAAAATCAGTCCACGCAAACGTGTTTCCCTTTTTTCGGGCAGTGATGGAACAATTCTCATGAACAAAAAGATTTCTTTTATCGGTGGCGCGGCTCTGCTCGCTCTTTCGGCATGCGCACCGGCTGCAAAGATTGACCACCAGATGGTCGCTTCTCCCGACCCGGTGAGCCTGCGTCTTGCAGCCGCCGTTGATAAAGCTTCCTCCGCACTGCAAACCCTCGCGTCGGTCGAACAGGCGCGCAACCCCGGCGTTTCGGTGCAGGCTGCACCCTACGCGCCGCAGGAATTGCGCCGCACGGTATCGGTTGACTGGGCGGGCCCGATTGAGCCCATCGCCAAACGCCTTGCCGACCGCGCCGGCTACGAATTTCAGGTTAACGGCGATGAACCGCCTGCGCCGCTGGTCGTCAACGTACAGGCCAAACAGAAATCGGTTGTCGAAGTTCTGCGCGACCTCGGCCTGCAAGCAGGTCTGCGCGCCAATATCGTCGTCGATCCCGATCAACGTGTTGTGGAGTTGAACTATGCGCCTGTTTCCGGTGGTTAAGTTTAAGGCGATGAATCGTCCGCTTTTGTCCCGCGTTTTTCTCGGTCTTTGCACCGCGGCGCTGCTGACGGCGTTTTCCGCCGGCGCGCAGGCGCAAGGCCAGCAACTGACGCCCGATGCACTGGCGCAGGCGCTTGCCGACCAGCAGGCGGCAGCCGCAAGTGCGGGTGCCTCACCCTTCCCGATGCAGCAAGTGCCCAGCACGCCCTACGGCCAGGCGCCGATGCAGGGCGTTCCGGGCGTGCAGGCAGATGCAGGTTTTGGCGGCGGCAACTACACGGGCGATATTCTCGACCCTGAAAGCCCGGCTTACAAAGCGGGCAAGCTTGCGGATGAAGCGCGCTCCAGCATCGACCTTTTCGGCATCAAACCGCAAGAGCCGGAAATCAACCCGCTCGATAAAATCCAAACACCGCCGGAGCTGAGCAGCCTCCAGCAGGTGCATAAAACCCATGGCACCACGCCCGAAATCGTGGATGATTTGATTTCCAAGGAAATCGCCCTCGATATGCGCCGCGATGCGCAGCGCGAAGCGGCGCTGTCCTACGGCGCGCGCGGCGGCCTTGCCAAGCGCAACTTCCAGATTCTGGAGCGCCTCGGCGGTTACGAGCGTGTGCTCGACAAAGTATTCGATTTCCGTCCCCTGCTCGTGAAAGCGCCTTCGGGTCTGCTTATCGAGCCGCCGATTGTCAAAGAATCCATCGGCGCGATGGTGATTACCGAAGGTGGCGTCGAAGCGGCTGTTGCCGATCAGGTTCTCAAAATCAACCAGCAGGCGAAAATCGTGCCGACGGCGCGCAACTGGCGCCAGTATCTGGTGATGTACTATGAATCCGAAATCACGCCGCCGCCGCGCGTTCTGTGGCCGAAAAACGCCAAAGAGCAGGGCGAGTGGAACGGTTGGGTGAAAGACGGCTGGGATGCCGGCTTCATTCAGGCGGAAGAGGCTTTCGAAACCGGCCTCGCGCAGCTCAGCGCGGATTACAACGGTATGGTGCGTTATCGCCTGCTGTTGGCCGAAGGCAAGATTTCCCAACCCTATGCGCTGCACGAAGACCGCGGCGTGACCGGTGGCGGCAACGAAATGCGTGTCGGCGACCGCGCGCTGCGCATCACCGGCCCCTCGCAATTCCTGACAGGTGCAGAACTATGGAAGCCGGCAGACCGGTAAGTCTCCTTAAACGGGGCGTCGATGACCTCAAGGAGACATGGCCGGCTGAACCCGACCGTTTTCTCGAGCATCATATCGACCCGTTCCTGCTGTGGTGCGTGAAAAAAGGCGCTTCGGACATTACTTTCCAGTCCAACCGTCCGGTTTTCAGCGAGATTTACGGTACGCTTTACCCCTCGACCTACCGCGCGCTTGACGCGGCGGATATGGCGGCAGTTCTTGTCAAGCTTTACGGTACGGAAGCGCTCGCCATTCTGGCGGGCGGTGCGGACATCGACTTGTCCTACGAGGTCATGACCGACCGTTTCACCCGTACCCGTTTCCGTGTGAACATGACAGCTATTCTGGCTGACGGCCGCGACGGCGTGCAGGTCACGATGCGTACGCTGCCCTCCGCGCCGCCGACAATGAAACAGCTGAACATCGAAGCGGAAATCATCGCCAACTGGAAACCGCGTCAGGGTCTCGTGCTGGTCACGGGGCCGACGGGTTCGGGCAAATCGACGCTGCTGGCGGCGGGCAACCGCATGCTTATCGAAAGCTTGCACGGTTGCGGCAAGATGCTGACCTACGAAGCGCCGATTGAATTTACCTACGACACCATTCAGGCCAAACGCTCGCTGGTGGCGCAGTCGGAAATTCCGCGCCACCTGCCGTCGTTCGCCGCGGGCGTTCGAAACGCGCTGCGCCGCAAGCCCGAAATCATTCTGGTGGGTGAAGCGCGTGACCGCGAAACCATTTCCGCCGCTATCGAAGCCGGCCAGACCGGTCACACGGTTTACGCCACGGTTCACACCACAGGTGTTGCCGCAACCATCCGACGCATGGTCTCGACCTTCGAGCCGTCGGAGCGTACGGAGCGTGCCTTCGCCCTGATGGAAACCATTCGCATGGTGGTGACGCAAACGCTGGTGCCGAAAATCGGCGGCGGCCGCGTGGCGCTGCGCGAATATATGCCGTTTACCGAAGAAATCCGTGAACGTCTGCTCAGCCTGACCTTCGACCAATGGCCGCTTGAGCTTATGCAAATGGTGCCGAAATACGGCAAGACCATGGAAAAAGCGGCCAAGGATGCCTACGACGCCGGTCTCATCGAAAAACGCCACTACCTGATTTATAAACAAGGTACGAAACAGGAAGGCGCGGACGACGAGACAGAGACCGAGGCGGGGGGGCACTAATCCATGGCAGACAATAAGAAGCAGGCTGAAGACGAAGGCCGGGGCTGGCACTGGCGCAATACGATGAAAACCGTGCGCTTTTTCAGCTTCGATGCGCGCGCGGGTATTTTCGTGGCGCTGCTTTTGGTGCATTTCCGTATCTGGACGCTCTGCCTGCTGGTTTTGATGCTGATGATTTTCTATCTGCTCGAGCGCAGGGGCTTGTCGTTTCCGGCCGCGATGCGTTCGCTGCGCGTCTGGTTTATCGGCACCAAGCGTCCGGGCTGGATTTGGACACGCCGCCGTAAGCTGCAGGATACCGGTTCCTGACGGCCGCCGCGGGGATGTTATCGCAAGCGCGCGATGACGTCCGACAGACTGTTGTTTTCACCGGATTTTAGGGCTATAAACGATACATCCGATTTCACACGCCACAGGCACACACAGCGGGACATTACGATGACACACACGCCTTCGTTCAAGCAGTTTTTTGGCCGCGCCCTCACGGTTTCGGGCGTCGCGCTTCTTTGCTTCAGCTCTCCGGCACAGGCCGGTTTCGAATGGCGCGGCCCGCTGGAACCGCCCGTGCGTCAGGCCGCCCCTGCGCCTGTACAAAATGATATGTCAGGTCTTGCGCCCGTGACGGCATGGGACGGCACCGCCGCCCCTGCGCCTGCCGCCCCCGCAGCACCTGTCGCCGCTGTCGATGCGGAATCTGTCAGCCCCGCGCTCGCGCCCTTTACGCCTGCAGCTGCAGCGCCTGCCCCCGCCGCCGCGCCGACGGATGTTGTCGCCGGTTTCGGCCGCGACCTGCCGCTGGTCATCGCGCTTCAGCAAGTTGCGCCTGCCGGTCACCAGTTTTCTTTCGCGCCCGGCGTCAATCCGGGTGTGATGGTTTCGTGGGAAGGTGGCAAGCCTTGGCAGCAAGTCATGAACGACATGCTGGCGCCGCAAGGTCTTGGCTATCAACTGCAAGGCAACGTCGTTGTTATCGGCTTCTTTAATACTGATGCGGCTGTTTTGCCGCCGGGCGCCGCTGACGGCATGTCCGTGATGCCGTCCGACGAAGCGTCTGCGGCACCTGCCGGTGCGCCGACGTCCTTGACTGCAGCGCCTGCGGCAGAATCCGCGCCTGTGGTTGCAGCTGAAGCTGCGCCTGCAGAAACCGCCTCTGCCGAAGCTGTTACCAGCCATGGCGAGCCGGTGACCATCCGCCGCAGTCGCCCCGCGAGCGAAAGCCGCACTGCGGGCGCGCAGACGGAATCTGTTTCGGTCATGGCCGCGCCGAGTGGTAAAGAGCCCGTGATGTCCTATCCGCCGGAAACTGCAGGTACGCGCCCTGTGGCCGTGACGTCCCTGCCGCCCGCAGCGACGCAATCGCCGGTCAGCGAAGCGCCGGCCGACCTCGCCGTTCCGCCGCCGATGGAAGCGATGAGCCCCGCTCCGGAAGCAGCGGCTGAAGCTGCAAAAGTCGAATCTGCAAAGGCCGAAGCCGCAGTTGAAGCTGCGCCGGCCGCTGCGGTTGCCGCGCCGACGTCTTTGGTTGCGCCGGCTGAACAATCCACCGCCGCCCCGCAAAAAGCGGGCGCTCCTTGGGCGGGTGCCAAAGGCGCCACCCTGCGCGACACGCTGAAAAGCTGGTCCGATGCGGCAAGCGTCGAGCTCTTCTGGTCGATTGATTATGACTATAAGCTGAAAAACGATATCAGCTATGCCGGTTCCTACGACGAAGCGGTCGGCAAACTGCTCGACCAATTCGCCTCTGTGCGTCCCCAGCCTTACGGCCAGCTGCACAAAGGCAAGGACGGTCCGAGCGTTTTGGTGGTCAAATCCTACGACCTGACGCCGTAATCGTTTCGTAAATACCTGAAATGCAAACTTATTTTTGAAATATATCACATTTTAGATAAATGTGATAGAATGAAAGAATAAGTTTAGTGTCAACCAGCGATTCCGGCGACGGCCGGGACGCGTCTGACGGGGGTATTTCGGGATATGTCACTCTTCGGCTCTATCAAGAAAATCCTCGCCGTTGTCGGTATTACCGCCTTCATGGCCGCGGGGTATCTCTCGCTCAACGTTGCGACGTCGTGTAAATCGCAAGCGCAGTGCGTGTGTTCGCTTTGCACCTATGCCGCGGGTGGTATGGGCACCGCGATTAACCTTGTGAATACGACGACGACTCTGCCTGGCATTACCATCGCAACCACGATGATTACCGCGAAATTCACCGAGGCGATGATTGCCTTTGACCTCGCCGTTGCCGCAAAAATTCTCGAAGTCGGCAAAAACCTCAACGACTGGTTTGATACCTTCTGGCTCTATAACCTGCGCCCCGCGATGCAGGCGATGACCGTGCAGCTGAACACTGCCGATGCCGACCAATCCAACATTATCGGCCAGTACAGCGACTCGATGGATGCGAACCGCACCAACATGGCCTTGATGGGCACTGAAATCGAAGAACACCGCGCCATGCGCCCCAGCGAAACGGTTTGCGTCGGCGCAACGACCGCCGGCGGTATGGCGCGCGCGGCCAACATTCGCCGCGCCTATGCTACGTCCGCGCCGCGTGAGCGTCTGAACCGCAGCGGCGCGCGTCAGGGCACGGCTGCCGCGAACGGCCCGGGTGCCGACCAGGGCGAAAGATGGCAAGACTATGTCGCCAACTATTGCGACCCCACCGTTAACGGCGGCGCCGCCGGCTGCACGGCCGCCGGCCCCATGGTAGGCCGCGACCTTGACGTGACGGGCGAGATTTTCGAAAAAGACACCATCGACGTGCGCGATGCGAATACGCGCAAAGTCGTCGATGACCTGCTGACCAACATCGTCGAGCCTATAACAATGGCGCCTGTTCCCACCGAAATGCTGTCGGGCGCGGAAGGGCAGGAGCTTTTCCTCGAAGGGGAAGCCTATAAAACCCGCCGTCAGGTTCTGTTCGATGCGGTTTATTACATTGTCGCGCGCCGCGTACCCGGCAGCGACATGGCCGAATTTATCGAGCCTATCCGCACGGCCGCCGGTCTGACGAATTCCAGCGACAACCCCAGCCATAACGAAGTGATGGATGCGCTGATGGTTGACCGCTACCGTAGCGGCCAGAACACCACCAACCAGGTGGACGAGCCCGAGAACAACGCGCGTGAACTGGTCATGCAGCAGGCGTTGCAAGCCATGCAAATGTCCGACCAGATTGACCTGCTGGACAGATACGCGCTGATTATCGCCGCCCGCGTCGGCAAAAGCGTGAACGAACATTCCAAAATCGAAGACAAGATTAACGACAAGCCGGTGAACCAATGATGACATCGCTCAAGGAACGACTTTCTGGTCTTGCAAAACGGATGTTGCCGGCGAAGGCTTTTACCGCCTCTCTCGCCATGGTTATCGTCGTGGCGCTCGGATTTTCCTCCGGCTATAACTCGATGGTTTCCTACAACAACGCCTGTCAGGCGCAGGTCACGGCTGCGCCGGTTACAGTCGTCGGCGGCATGTGCGCCTGCTGCAAAGGCTGCGTGACGCCTTGCGAAGTTTCCGGCACGGCATCGCTTGTACGTCAGGCGATTTATAATGCTTTCTACGCCCAGCTGGTGGCGACGTCGGTATTTCTTGAAAACTGGCTTGCCCAGCACGTTGACGGGATGGTGCAAAACCTGCTCGAAAAGGTCAACGACATCGAAAAGAAGATGATCGATTGGTGGTCCACCATGTGGTACTACAACCTGAGCCCAGGCCTGCGCGCCATGACCGTGCAGATGAACACGGCCAACAGCGACCTCAACAAAACCTATCAGGCGTCGATGGACGCGGAACATGAAACGCAAACCAACAGCGTTGTGATGCGCGCCGAAACGCAAACGGCGCGTGTCGTGCGCGACAACGTTTGCCCGCCCGCGGGTTTGACGGGTGGTGCAGGCCGTGCGAAAACCTTCTCCCGTGCAACGCGCGGCGCATGGCAACGCAAAGCGTCGAACACCGGCGCGAACGTGATGGGCGAAGAGGGCGCGAGCGGCCAGAGCGCCTATCTGCGCTACCGCACCAGCGCTTATGAAACCGCCTTCTGCGACCCGAATGCGAATGGCGGCGGCAACGTTTGCGGCACCACGCCCGCGCCGGCCGAGTTTTATAACGCCGATACCGAAATCACCAAGTTCGTCTATAACAAACTGACCATCAATATCGACGATGCGACGGCAACGACGGTTATCGGTCCCGACGGCAACCCCATGACGACGGGTCAGGTGTATGAACGCGCTATCCGCGAAAACATGGAAAACCTCATCGGCAGCCCCGCTGTTGACCCCGTGCCCGAAGCCGCGATGGCAGGTCCTGCGGGTATCGAAGTTATCATGAAACGCCGCGATTATCTGGCGAAATACAACGCGCTGCGCGCTGTGCCGCAATATGTGTTCAGCCAGCGCATGCCGGGCTCCCAGCTTGGCCAATGGATTGAAGAGCTGCGTACAGAGGCGGGCGTGCCGGTTGATGATATTTCTGAAAACCCCAGCTACCGCGAAGTTTTGAACGCGCTGACGGTTGACCGTTTCAATTCGGGCAAGTTTGCGAACAGCCTGCAGAAGGAGCAAGCGGGGGTGGAGATGGAAAAACTCGCCATCGGCACGTTCTACCTGATGCTGCTGCGCGACTACCACGATTTGCTCGAACGTCAGGCGCTTTCGCTGGCGGTGCAGGTGGGGATGATGGCGGACGACGTCCAGCTGCCCGGTCTTGGCTCCACGCGTAACGTGAATCAATAGAAGGGTGTCTTCATGAAAACGAAACCCCAGTTTAACCAACGCCCGCTGCGCCTTCTGGCCATGGCGGCCTTTGCTGCCACCGTGGCGCTTGGCAAGCCGACGGCGGCGCTGGCGCAGTGCGAAACGCCCGGCTCCACGATGACGATGGCGACGGGCACGGTTATTCCGGCGCAGGCCGCCGCGATTACGGCCATGCAAACGACTTTGAGCGCGCTTTATACCGCCACGACCACAGCGTCGAGCGCGACGCTTATCGCGTCGCTGGAGGCGATGGAAACCGCGCTTAACGCGCGTATGCGCCAGTTCTGGAACGACTGGGACGAAGCCTTGAAGGGTATGACCACGCAGCTCAACGCCGGCGTCAGCGACCAGTCGCGCCAGATGTCGAGCCTGTTTGACAGCAGCAACCTGACCGAAACCGCCCGCGGTTTCCAACGCCGTGAATTGCAAGCGCGCCAGAACTTCCGTCCGACCGAAGAAGGCTGCCGTTTCGATACCACCGCGCGCTACATGAGCGAAGCCAGCGGCGTGACGCGCGCGGCGTCCAGCCTGATGTCGCAGCAAACCAGTGGCCTTGCCAACAACAACGTCGGCACGCCTGCGGCCAACGGCCCTGCGGGTGTTGTGCGCAACCGTTTCGAAGAATACCGCAACCGTTTCTGCGACCACCTTGCGAACGGCGGCAGCACCGCCTGCGGCGGCAGTTCCGCCACGACGCCGAACGCGCATATCATGCCGAGCGTGACGCTGTTCGGCCGTGAAACGCTGGATATGTCGAACGCCGACACACAAATTGCGGTGAACGAGCTTATTTACAACATCACCGGCTTCAAGCCGCCGGAGATTATCGAGAACAACGTGCTGAACGGCGCCGCAGGTAAAGAGCAGCGTCAGGACAACCGCGGTTATCTGGCGCAGATGGACGCGGTTAACGCGCTGGGCTTTTCGATTGTGGCCGAGCGCGCACCCGGCCGTGCGTCTTCGGAAGTGCAGGAAATCCGCCAGCGCGTGGGCATCAACGATGCATCCCCCAACGCGTCGGAGCGTGAAATCCGCCAGGCGTTGATGGAACAACTCTGGGACCCGAATTACTACGTCGGCCTGACGGATTCGGTGAACACCGTCAGCCAGAAAGAAGTGTTTTTGCAGGCCTATAACCTGATGCTTCTGTACCGCATGTTTGAAAAAGCGGAAAAGATTGCCAATGCGCAAGCGATTGAAGGCGGCAATATTCTTGATAGAAAAGCCGCATCTCTGAGAGGGGGACGACGCGATGATCTGCCGACAAACCAATAAACGCAAAACAGGCGTTTTTGTCCCCGCGATCGCGCTGGCGCTGGCTTTGCCCGTGCTGTTTGCGCCGTCTGCCGCGCGTGCGCAGTGTGAAAACTCCTTCACCGCGACATCGACTTTCAACCAGATGGCGCAGGACATCGCCGACGACCTGAACGATTTTATCGAGCAGGAAGAAAACTTCATCGAAGACAAAATCACCAATACCGCGAAGAACGAGGTGATTACCCGCCTTGAAGAATTCGACCAGAACATCCGCGAAGGTCTTTCCGTCTGGTGGCGCGAGCATTTCGAACCCGCGCTGAAAGAAATGACCACGCAGCTGCACGCCTCCCAAATCGACCAGAGCCGCGCCTACGGCTCTATGATGGATGCGCAGAACCAGAACGAATACATGCAGGACCTGCAAAAACGCGAAGTTGAGGCGGTGCGCCGCTATCAGCCGAACGAAATGAGCTGCCAGCTCGACTCCATCGCCCTTGGCGATATCAGCAGCGGCAGCAGCAGCGGCGGTGTGGGTAAAGCCGCACGCATGGCGCGCGCCAGCGCCCGCGCGCTCGCCAAACAGTCACAGCCGCGCCGCCAGAACGCACAGGGCACACCCGCCGGCCGCAGCACCGCGGCAGAGCAGAACGAGCGCTGGGAAGAATACATCGCCCGCTTCTGCGACCCCGATAAGGGCGGTCAGGGTTGTGATGGTGCGCCGGGCGACCTTGCCGGCCGCCACGTTGACCTGCCGTCGCTTTTGTGGGGTGACCGCCAGACCATCGATGCGACATCGGCCGATAACCAGCTGGTCGTCGATTCCG
Source organism: Rhodospirillaceae bacterium (assembly GCA_003524565.1). Lineage (GTDB taxonomy): Bacteria > Pseudomonadota > Alphaproteobacteria > Micavibrionales > UBA2020 > UBA2020. Next base: position 10,979 of record DQGU01000019.1, on the reverse strand, counting down.
TGCTGAAGTACATGCTGGCGCCCAAATCGCTGCCGCCCGTGCCCGAAAACGTGGTGCAGGCGCCCGCAGGCCAGCAGATGCTGCTGCGCCGCCGGACGCTGACGGCACGCCAGAACACGATTTACAACTCCGTTGCGCTGATGATTGGCCAGCGCCTGAGCGGCAGTAACGTGAACACGCAGGAAGTGCGTACCGCGTCGGGCTTGCCTGCTGCGGATGCTTCAACCGATGCCAGCTATGCGGAAATCGTGCATGCGGTCAGCAAAGACCGTTTCCACAACCCGCAGTACATCGTGCGTCTGATTGAAAGCCCCGAACAGGTTATCCGCGAACAGGGGACGGTCAACGCCGTGCGCCTGCAGCAGATGAACGAGCTTTACAAGCGCATGGAAGAAATGGTGTTCATGGAAGTCTCTGCCCATGCCTCCGCCATGGATATGGACATTCCCAAGCCGCAGGCCAAACACCGCCCGACGAATCAATAAGGGCGTCGGCTTGAAATTCAAAAAACCCCCGCCATTTTCGCGCGGGGGTTTTTTGCTGCGCCGCGTGTGAAGCGGCGCAGTCGGGATGGCGGGGCGGGCTGCGCCGCTGTTTTCCCCCTTATATCAATTACTTGAACATTTGTTCGATGCTGCATCGACAAGGGCACGGGGGTTTGGTACTATCGCCTAGTTTCAAAAAACACCGGAGTCTTTCGGATGCAACTGTCCTGGTCAGAACAGGATCGTCTTGCAGAAGCCCTCTGGGCAGCCTATCCCGAACAGGACAGGCTCGCACTCGATGGCGAATCCCTGCGCCGCCTTATCGTGGCGCTTCCGGGCTTTTCCGATGTGCCGCAACCGCCGGATGTGCGGGTTCTCGATAAAATTCTCTGGGCATGGATGCGCGTCGCCGATGCGCGTCTGGGCATGACACCGCGCAGCGCCGCTTTTGGTGATGCCGCGGCCGAAAAAACAGAATGTTCATCCCCCGTTTGTTTCGCGGACGAAGCCGAGCTTCGCGCCGGAAAATCGTCGGGCGGTGGCAAAACGGATTGCGGGAGTTAAGCTATGGACAACCTGCCCCCCGTACCCCCCAGCGCCGCAAACGGCGACAAAGACGGAAATCAGGGCAGGTCGTTGCACTGGCATATTCTGGGCGGCAACAACAAACACCGCATCGGCATGAACAGCGGGCTTTGCAGCTATAGCGAAACCGATTCAAACGGTGACAAGCGCAGCTGGAACATTTTGTTCGATGCGGGCACGATGTCGTCCGACCCGCGCAACCTCGAAGACCCCGCGCTCACCGATTGCGATACCGTCATTCCGGATTACGCCAATCATTTCCGCCGCCGCGACGATGCAAACCACAAACCCGCGCAGCCGGTTGATGCGATTTTCCTGACGCATAACCATTCCGACCACATGAACGCGCTGCCGATGCTGCTGCTGATGGGGTATGAACTGCCGAAGATTTACGCCACGCCCTATACCGCCAAACGGCTGGAACAGGAATTGTCCAATGCCGGCCTCGACCCGTCCGAATGGCCGCAAATTATCACCATTGCCCCCGGCAAACCCGTGCAGGAAGGACCTGTGAAAGTTTCCGCTTTCTGGGTCAGTCACTCCACGCCGCAATCCGTCGGGTTTTTCATCGAAACGCCGGAGGGCAATATGCTCAACCCGGGCGATTTCAAGCTTGACCAGTCCGTGGTCTGGGGGCCTGCGTTCGACGAACAGCAATTCCAGCGTATTGTGAACAAGCCGGTCGATTTGCTTTTGCTCGATTCAACGGGTGCGGACCGCGATGTGGTGCCGACGACCGAAGAAGACGTACGCGATGCGCTGCGCGATTTGATGGAAAAATATCCGGGCAAGCGTTTCGTGATTGCGGTCATGAGCGGGTTTGAAGAAAACGTCGCCTCCGTCGCCAAGGTCGCGGCGGAAAAGGGGCGCACGGTCTGGGTTTCCGGCTGGTCGCACGAACAATCCCTCTCCGCGCTTCAGCAAACGGGTTTGACGCTGTCGGATTCGATTGGCGAAAAAGTCGATGTGCGCGTGCTCTCCACCCCGCGCTCCATCCGCGACCTCGAAGAAAGCCGCCCGCGCGACAGTGTGGTGATTGTCACGGGTGCGCAAGGCTCCCCGGGTGCGGCGCTGACGCGCGCGGCAGACGGGCACCATCCGGGTCTCACGCTCGACCCGCAGCGCGACATCGTTCTTTTCTGCGCGCCCGTCATTCCGGGGCAGGAAGGCCAGCACGCACGCCTGATGGCGACGCTGAAAAACAAAGGCGTCAAGGTCTTGACCCGCGCCGATGCGCCGCTTTATGCGCAGGCACATGCGCGCCTGCCGGAGCTGATTGAAATGGCGAAAATGGCCAAGCCCAAAACCGTCATGCCCATCCACGGTGACCGCAAGCTGCGCGAGTCTTGCGCAAATGCGATGGAAAAAATGGGGCAGCGTGTGATTAGCGCCGATAACGGCGATGCTATCCGCATTACGCGCGACGGCTGCCATTCTGCCGAGCCGGAAACCAAGGGCGCGCCCAAACTGGTCGGCTTCAAAACGCTGCAGGGCGCGACATGGTCCGATCGCCATTACCTGATGAAAACCGCGCCGCAGCCCAAGCTGCCCGAACAAACGCAGGACGCGGCCAACGTCAACCGCCGCCGCCCGAAAATCTTCAACGTCAATCCTAAATAGTCCCGCCGCTTTTTGCGCCGTGTCCTTAACGGATATAGTTGACCAGCGACAGCTGGCTCAAAAGGCTGGTGACTTCGTAGGACGAAGAAATCTGCGTTTGCAGCGACTGGATTTTCGCGACAACCTCGGTCGTATCGACGTTTTCTTTTTCAATCAGCAGCTTGTCGTAAACGGCGCTGTCCGTCAGGTGCTGGTCTTCGACAGATTCGATGGTCGAGAGATAAACGCCCAGCTGGCCGTTGCCCTGGTCGGTTTTTTGCGTGGCGGCGGTGGTGCTATCGACAACGTATTGGATAAGCTCGTCCATATCCGCCTGCGTCGGGCCCGGGGGCGCCATGGACGGGTCGATGGGCGACAGGTTCGCCGCCAGCGCCATGGCGCGCATCAAATCCTTCATGCCGTTGGTGGACGCGACGGAGGTATAGTCGAGGTTCAGGCTTTTGTCGATTTGCGTGGTGACCGTGCCCGTCGAAGACAGGGCGGGGTTCATGCCAAGGTCGATATCCGACATCCCCTCGACGGCGGATATCAGCTGCGCCGTCGTGATGGTGCCCGCCTGCCAGTCGCTGACAAGGTTTTGCATGTTCAAATCCAGCTGGCCGTAGTTCGAAAACGGCTCCGCATCCGTTGCGCTGCCGGAAAACAGGTAGCGCCCGTCGATTTCGATGTTGGCGACGTCGCGCATCAAATCCAGCTGCTGGCGCGCGACAAGACTGACGGTTTCAACGTCGGTGGCGCCGTATTTGTAAAAATTGCTGACCGCGTCGGTCATCATGCGTCCGGCATCCGATGCCTGCTGCAGGGATGTGGACATGACTTCGATGCGCGTGGTCACAGTGGAAATGTTGGTCAGAAACCCATCCATCTGCGCCTTGTCGGTGCGTAGTTTTTGCACGCTGTAGGCCTGCGCGCCGAAACCGCTGATATTGTCGTAGGCCTTTTGCGTTGTCAGCTGGCGCTGCAAGTCGGTCAGCGTGGTGTTCAGCGACTTCAGGCGCGAGATTTGCGTGGTCGTCGTGCCGTAGAAGGAAAGGCCGGGGGTGTAAACCATGATGTGGTCTCCTTATTTCATTTATTGCACGGCCGCGAAGAGGGTATCGAAAAGCTCCTCGGTCGCAGTAATCATGCGCGCGGCGGCGGTATAGGCTGTTTGTACGCGGATAAGTTCCGCAATTTCCTGGTCCAAATCGACGCCGCTGATGCTGCTGTTGCGGCTGTCGAGGGTGGCGAGATAGCTCTCTTCGCTTTCGTAAGTGCTTTGCGCCGCGTTATAGGTGGCGGATTGCTGCGTGACAAGGTTCTTTGCGTAATCGCCGATGCTGCTGTTGGCGGCCAGCCCCGTCGAAAGATTTCCCGCAGGGCCCAGATTGTTCTGGCGGAACGATGTGTGGTTCACGTTGGTAATCGACAGCCCCAGCGCGCCTACGGGCGTGCCCGTGACGTTCTGGAACGAAAGGCTGCCGCCTTCGTCCGGCACCAGTTGCAGAATACCGCCCGTACCCTGCGTTGCAGTCAGGCCGGGGATGGCGTTCAGCTTATTCAGAAGGTCAGTTTCGGTATCTGTCGGCAGGATGGTGACGGTGACAGCCGGCTGGCCGTTGACGCTGACGCTGAACGCGGGGTTGCTGGCGGGATAGGTGCCAAAGGTGAAGCCGAGGTCGGCCATACCCGCCGCGCCGATGGTATTGTCGGCAAGGGTGATGTCTTCGCTGGCGGTGAACGACAGCTGGCCCAGCGCGTTGATAGCCGCCGTGCCGGGGCCGAAGGCCGCGTTGATGGTGTTCACAAGGTCAACCGGCGTATCGGCCGCGCCGATGTTGATGGTTTGCGTCGTGCCGCCAATGGTCAGGTCAAACGCGGCGGGCAGCGTCAGGTTCGTCGCGTCCGACAGGTCAGGCGTATAGGTATTGAGGTTGACGTTGCCCGACAGGTGATTGACCTGCGTCAGGCTGGCCGCGGTAAAAATATTGCCGGTGATGTCGATGGTGCCGGCGGCGTTTTGCGCGGCGACGTTGCCGAAAGCGAAAGAGGTGATGCGATTGATAACGCTGTTGGATCCTGTTTGCACCACGCCGCCGTTGGTGCCGCTCCGCAGCAGCGTCGGGTCGTTCACGATATTGGTATTGACGCGGATTTCACCGGCAAAGCCGCTGTAGGTCACGGCAGCAGGCGGCGCGACGCTGGCGGGCACGTTGCCGTCGGCATCGGTGAAAAGACGCAGGCCGAGGGTATCGAAACGCTCTGCCATTTTCTGTGCGAGCTCATCGACCTGCGCCTGATACTGCGGCAAAATCTCGTCGCGCAGTTCAAACAGACCGCCGATGGCGCCGCCAATCGCGCTTTGCGATATTTCAATGCCGCCGGTCGAATTGATGTAAAGCCCGCCAAGGCCGCCGCCGGGGTAATAAGACGAGGTGGCGATTTCTTCGGAGGCGTTGAATACCAGTTTTTGCGCCTTGGTATCGGCCAGCGCCTGACCTTGCTTTGTCGATACAACGACCACATTGTTCTGGTCGGTGAATGTCGAAATCTGGATATATTGCGACACGTTGCGGATGGCGGTGTCGCGCTGGTCTTCAAGGTCTGCGCTTGATTGCCCGCCCGCGGTCAGCTGCGCGATTTGCACGTTCAGCTCGGCAATCTGCTTCAGGCTGTTGTTGACCTCGGTCACATAGGCGGAAATTTCCGTTTCGCTCTGCTGGCGCAGGTCGTTAATCAGCGTGGTGTAATCGTTGAAAGATTTTGCCAGCGTTTGCGCCGCCTGCACGGTCTGGTTCAGATATACGGTGCTGTCGGGCCCGCTTGAAAGGGCGGTGAAGGCATCCGACAGGTTGCCGATGCGGTTGGACAGCGCCGTTTGCGCTTCGGACGCGCCGTGGAAATCCTGCACGCGGTCAAGATAATTGGATTTGACCAGTGCGGATTGTGTCGCGCTGACCTGGCCAAACAGGCTTTTCATCAACGTCTTGTCAACGTTGCGCACCAGGCCGCCCGTGGTGACGCCCGCGCCCGTACCGCCGACGACAAGCGTCTGCTGCGGCAAAATTTTCCGCGTATAGCCCGGAGTGCTCGCATTTGCGATGTTGTTCGAGACGGTATTCAGCGCCTGCTGCGCCGCCTTGAGGCCGCTAAGGGCCGTATTAAGGGATACTGTCGTCATCGTTTTTGCCTTGTTTTACAATATCTTGTCTTTTTCCCTGTGTTTTGTGCCGCCTGCGCGGACAAAACTTCCCGCTGATATATAAGCAAAGCGCGTGCCAAACCGGCAATTGCCCATAATTTCAGGGCAATCCCGCACGGACTTTATATATGCGGCGGTAGCGGCGGGCGGGGCGGCGACAAAAATACGGCGGTTCAAAAAATGGCATGACGCTTGCAAGGTCTGAAAGGCCGGCGGCAAAGCCGGCACTTTGAACGGAGAGCGTTTCGAATATGTCCACGTCCGCCGCCCAGCAAACAGCCCAAAGCGCGCCCGCGTATCAAAACGCGTTCCGTGCGGAGCTGCGCGGCGATGGCCGCATGGCGGGCGCTGGTGCGCGTGATACGTTCAGCGCCATGGTGCGCGAATCCTCCGCCACGGCTTCGGCTTCCGCCGCGCAAGAGGGCGATACAGACGGCGGCGGTTTTATCGGTTTTATCAAAACCGTTATCGATATCATCAACCCGCTGCAGCATATTCCGGTTATCAGCACAATTTATCGCCACATCACGGGCGATGAAATCAGCCCCGTGGCGCGCATTGCGGGCGGTGCGCTTTATGGCGGCCCCGTGGGGCTGGCCGCGGGCATCGCCAATGCGGCGGTCGAAGATTCAACGGGCAAAGATATTGGCGAGACCATGCTGGCCATGGTGACGGGCGATGATAAAAAAACGCCTGCCGCGCCCGACAGCCAAAGCGCCACAATGCTGGCCGCGGCAGATATTATCTGGAACGATGCACCCGCTGCGGCAAAAAACACGCAAATCGCCGCCGCCGATACCGCGCAAATGCCGGGCAAATCCGGCCGCGACATTGAAAAACAAATTCGGGAATCGCGCGCCGCGCAGGTGGCTGCGCTTGATTCCAAAAATTTCCCCTCGTCTGACACTCCTACAACCCTACGCACGCAGACGGGCGGGAATATCGGGCCGGACGGAGGTTCCCTACCCTCCGTATCACCGGCCATCCAAGCGAAGACAGGGATGCTCGCGCCCACGCAAACGGCTGACCGGACGCACACCGGCCAGACGACGGGTGCCGGGCGATTTACGGCACCAGATGTGGGCGATAGAAATCCTGCCACGCATCAGGCGAAGGCCACCCCTGTTCTTCAATCGCAAAATGCTCCGGTCGGGGCCGCCAGAAAGGCATCCCCGCCGGAGCAAATTGCATTTGCGCAAAATGTATCCGGGCAAAGTGCATCTTCTTCTTTTATGCCCTCCGCGCTTGAAGCGCAGGGCGAAAGCGGCGGGCTTGTTTCGCCCGCTGCAAGCCGCGCCATGGTGCCGCAGCAGATGATGGCGGCGCTTGATAAATATGCGGCGCTTAAAAAATCGCAAAATGCCGCCGCCGAGACGCGGCAGATGGTGCCTTCGCTGCATTAAGCCCCGCCTGCCGGACAGTGCTTGACCGCGCGGCGCAATCTGTCATCATCTGTGCATGAATATCATCGTACAAACATCTTCGTGGGATGCGACGGTCGGCGTGCTTTTTATCGGCGGCGCGCGGTATGACTGCACCCTTGGCAGGGGCGGCGTCACGCTTGAAAAAACCGAAGGCGACGGTAAAACCCCCGTGGGCACCTATCCCCTGCGCCAGCTGATTTACCGTGCTGACCGCATGGCGCAGCCGCAAACCGGACTGCCCGCCGAAATCCTGGCGGCCGATACCGGCTGGTGCGAAGACGCATCGCATGCCGATTACAACACCAAAGTCACCCTGCCGCATCCGGCCGTGTGTGACCGCATGACGCGCGATGACCATCTCTATGACATGACGGTGGTCATTGGCTATAACGACGCGCCCGTTGTGGCGGGCAGGGGCAGCGCGATTTTCATGCATCTGGCACGCGAAGAATGGACACCGACCGCGGGCTGCGTCGGGCTCAAGCGTGGCGATTTGATTGAAGTCCTCAAACACCTGACGCCGGACAGCCATATCACCATCCTGCCCCCGCCGGCCTAGTGCGCGGGGATGGGTGGATACGGCCGCGCACGAAACCATAAAGCGCGGGGATGGCCGGCAGGCCGCGCACGAAACTATAAAGCGCGGCGTGCAGGCTGCTCGCCAGCCCCTCCCTTTGCGTCATACCGGCGCAGGCCGGTATCCAGCCCAAGGCCGACAGGCCTTGATTTACAAAAGGCGCCACGCGCACTTGGATACCGGCCTGCGCCGGTATGACAGGGGCGTGACATACAAACGGCGATTCCTCCGCGTGATTCTCCATATTGACCTTGGACGGGAAGGGGCTATCATGCGCCCCTCTGCTCACTATGAATCACTTTTCGTGCTTCAGCCGCGCTGCGGCGCGGATATAACCTGTCGGGAGGAATTTTATGACAAGCGCAAATCTCCAAACCAAAGAAGCCCCCGATAACAGCGGTGAAGTTTCCGGCGCGCGCCTGAAATCTTTCATCGAGCGCGTGGAGCGTCTGGAAGAAGAGAAAAAAGCCCTCGCCGAAGATATCCGCGACGTTTACAGCGAAGCCAAAGCGACGGGTTTCGAGCCGAAAATCATGCGCAAAATCGTATCCCTGCGCAAAGCCAATCTGGAAAAGCGCCGCGAAGAGCAGGAGCTGCTGGAGCTTTACATGGCCGCCATCGGCATGGCCGAATAAGCGGCTTTCGCGGCTGCGGCATTTACGAAACGCGGCAAAAGATTGAAATCGAACAAAAATAACGCTTAAAAGCCTTTGCCTTATACGCAAAGGCTTTTAACTTTTGCGCGGACGTATTATCTTGGAGCTTGCAAAAAAGTTCCATGCCTCGTTCAGGATATTCCCCCCGATGACCCTGCCCCGTTATGTTCCGGCATTTGTGATTGCCCTGATGCTGAGCGGCTTGCCGGCCGAACGCGCCATGGCGCAGGCGTTTCAGGCTTCGCTTGAAGACGGCCTTTCCGCTTTCAACTACGGCGACAACGAGCTCGCGCAGCGCCACTTCTGGCGTCTGGCCGGTCAGGGCGATGCCGTCGCGCAATATTACCTCGCCTATATGATGGATACCGGCCTTGGCATGCGCAAAGACATCGCGCAGGCGGCCAGCTGGTACCGCAAATCGGCTGACCAAGACTATCTGCCTGCTGTTTCCTACATGGGCTATATCTATTCGACCGGACACGGCCTGCGCCGCGACGACGAACAGGCTTTCAAATGGTATGCGCGCGCGGCCCAGCTGGGCGATGCGGTTGCGCAAAACAACCTTGCGACCATGCTGCGCATGGGGCGCCCTTACAAAAAGAATCTCCCGCTGGCGACGCAGTGGTTTTTGCAATCCGCCACGCAGGGCAATATCCGCGCGCAATATAACCTTGCGACGATGTACCGCCTTGGCGAAGGCGTGCAGACCAATTATCCCGAAGCGCTGCGCTGGTACACCTTCGCGGCCAATCAGGGCGATGTGTATTCGCAAAACGCGCTCGGCTACATGTACAGAACCGGCACGGGTGTCGCGAAAAGCATTCCCATCGCGCTTGACTGGTACCGCCGCGCGGCAGAGCAGGGGCACATGTCGTCCCAGCTGATTATCGCGCACATGTATGAAACCGGCGAAGCCGGCGGCAGCAAAGGCGTCGAAGATGCGGCCATCTGGTATATGCACGCCGCAAAAACCGGCAACGTGCAGGCGCAGCACCGTCTGGGCCTGATGTACGAAACCGGCCGCGGCCTGCCTGCTGACGCGGCGTCGGCTGCCAACTGGTACCGCAAAGCGGCGGAGGAGGGGAACTATCCCCCGTCGATGGTTGCGCTCGGCCTGATGTACGAAGGCGGCGTCGGGGTGCGCAAAGACCCCATCGCGGCGCGTGAATGGTACCAAAAAGCGATGAACGCCGATTACGGCCTTGGTTACATCCAGTATGCGCGCGTCAGCCGTTATGGCGTTGGCGGGGACAAGGATATCGTGGGTGCGTACAAATGGTATAAAATCGCACTCGAAAAAATGACAGAAGGCGAAAGCGAGCTGCGCGCCACGGCCGTCAGCAACCTGACGCAGCTGGCCGCCGAAATGACCAACGAAGAGCGTGTGAAGGCCGAGCGTGACATCGATACCTGGATGGCGCGTCAAACATTGCGCGCAACCCCTTCGGGCGCCGCGCAACAGCCGCAGCAGTCTCCGGCCTTCAAATACGAATAATCAAGCCCGCCCGCGCTCTCTCGCGCGGCGGCTGACAAAGCGAGCCCGCCCCCATGACAGCCGAAGCCGATTTTTCTTCCAAGCAGATGCCCGCCGTTGTCATCGGCCTGTCTGCCGTGGTGGTCGCGGTGCAGGGGCATGAGCCCAAAGTCTTCATCGTCCGCGGCGCCGAACACGCGCTGGCAGCGGGGGTGACTTCTCCGAATGAAGAGGGCGATGCTCTGCCTTTCGGTCCGTTCGACCCGCTGCAGCACAAAACGCTCGAAGAAGGCCTGCGCACATGGGTGCGTGACCAGACGCCGCTCAGTCCCGGCTATTTCGAACAGCTTTATACTTTCGGCAACCGCGGCCGTTATGCGGGGCAGCGCGACGAGACGAAACGCGTTGTATCCGTCGGCTATCTCGCGCTCACGCATGAAAAGCCGAATGCAGAGAAATCCGAGCGTGTTTTCTTCGGCAACTGGTACGACTATTTCCCGTGGGAAGACTGGCGCGACGGCAAGCCGCGCATTTTGCAAGATGCCATTGAACCCGGCCTTAAACGCTGGATAGCGGCCGCCGATACCGCAGAAGAAAAAGAGCACCGCCGCATGCGCGCGCAGGTGTGCTTCGGCCTTTCGGATGCGAAAGGTGCCGCAGCATGGGATGAAGAAAAAGTGCTGGAGCGCTACGAGCTTTTGTACGGTGCGAACCTTGTGTACGAATCTATCCGCGACAAGGGCATGAAGGTCGATTATGTGCTGGTGCCCGGCCGCTCGATGCTTTACGACCACCGCCGGATTCTGGCGACCGCGATGGGTCGCCTGCGCGGTAAACTGAAATACCGCCCCGTTGTGTTCGAACTGATGCCCGCCGAATTCACGCTGCTGAATTTGCAAAAAACGGTCGAGGCGATTGTCGGCCACCGTCTGCACAAACAGAATTTCCGCCGCCTGGTCGAAGGCTCCGGCATGGTC
>DQGU01000014.1 GCA_003524565.1 Rhodospirillaceae bacterium | reverse complement strand
AAGGCCGCAGGCCGACGATGGTGACGGCCCCGGCGGCGTCATCGCCGGAACTGACGCCTCGCCCTAAACGGCGGACGTACTCCGCCAAGGAAAAATTGCGCATCCTTGAGGAAGCCGATCGCGTCGCTGAACCCGGCGGAATCGCCGCCCTGCTTCGTCGCGAAGGCCTGTACTCGTCGGCGCTGACCGACTGGCGCCGCCAACGCTCAACCGGGGTGCTCAACGCCCTGACCCCGCGCAAGCGTGGGCCCGCCCCGGCGGCGGAAAACCCCCTGGCGGCGGAATTGGCCAAAGCTAATCGGGAAAACGCCAAATTGCGCCGGCGGCTGGAGCAGGCCGAAGCCATCATCGCCGTCCAAAAAAAAGTGGCGCAACTGCTGGGAACGCCGCTGGAAGCCGACGACGGCGACGAGACGCGGTGATGGAAGCGATTTTCGCCACTCAACCGCCCTTGCGCCTGACGCAAGCCGCCTGCCAAGCCCTGGATATTGCGCGATCCAGCCTGTTTCGCCATCGGGCGCGCCTGAAACGCCCGGTATCGCAGCCGAACAAGCGCGCCGGGCCGCCCCGCGCCCTCAGCGCCGCCGAACGTCAAGCGGTGCGTGACATCCTCCACCAACCGCGCTTTGCCGATCAGGCCCCGGCGGAGGTCTACGCCGCCCTGCTCGACGAAGGCGCCTATCACTGCTCGATCCGCACCATGTACCGCACCTTGGCGAGCATGGCGAAGTGCGCGAGCGCCGCAGACAGCGTCGCCATCCGGTCTACGCCAAACCCGAATTGCTGGCCACCGGCCCCAACCAGGTGTGGTCCTGGGACATCACAAAGTTGATGGGCCCCGTTAAGTGGACCTACTTTTATCTCTACGTCATCATCGACATCTTCAGCCGCCGCGTCGTCGGATGGCGTGTCGCGGACACCGAAAACGCCGGCCTGTTCAAGGAGTTGTTTCAGGACGTCGTCGCCAGGAACGACGTGGCCCCCGGCCAACTCACCCTGCATGCCGACCGGGGCGCCCCGATGAAAGCCAAGGCCACCGCCATGATGCTCGCCGACCTGGGCGTCGCCAAATCCCATAGCCGACCCCACACGTCCAACGACAACCCCTTCTCGGAAGCCCACTTCAAAACCCTGAAATATCAGCCGGAATTCCCAAAGCGCTTCGAAACCGCCCAACAGGCCGAAGACTTCTGCCGACGCTTCTTCGACTGGTACAATCAGGATCATCACCACGGCGGCATCGGCCTGATGACCCCCGACCAGGTCCATTACGGTCAAGCCGACGCCGTACACGCCGCCCGGCAAGCCGCTCTCGAAAACGCCTTCCGCCGGAACCCGGAACGCTTCGTCGCCAAAAAGCCGGAACCCCCCGCCAAGCCAAACGCCGTCTGGATCAACCCGCCCGACAAACCTGAAAACTTCCAAGTCTAAACTCACAAGCAGCCTGTCTCATTATCATTGACACATTCCGCGCCTTGCTCCATTCCTCCACCACTGGCCTGTGGGACCAGCGTGGCGAGATCTCCTTATACGTCTCGTCTGTCGCCGGTTTTCCCGCGAACGAATGGGCTGCCGCCATCCGGGGCCATTGGGACAACGAAAACCGCAACCACTATGTCTGCGATGTCTCCTGCGGCGAGGACAAAAGCCACATCCGCTATAACCCCGGCATCATGGCCCGGACACGCAGCTTCGTTCTCAATATCATGCGCAAGAACGGTATCGCCAATGTGGCCAAGGCCCTCTGGAAGGCGCTTTCAGCCTTGATCAAATCCTGGCCTACAAGGCGATCTGATCAGCGTTGAACAGCCCTGATTTTTGGGGCAGGCTACTATAAAAGAACATCACCATCCTGTTTCTCGAATGAAAACCCCGACTGCAAAATCAAAAAATCTTTTTAAATAACTATAACTTTGATTTGTTTCGACTTTAATAACGCCTTTTTCTGAGAAAATAGGTGTTTGAACAGCATGGTTTAGCGTTCGTAAGGTTACTTTATAGTAAGATCCTTGAGGGATAACATTCTTATTTGGGTCAAGTCGCGCCGGTATCACTCCGCCAAAAGGAGAAGTTAAAACATTATGTTCAATTGTTTCAACAGAGAATTTATCAATGCTTTCAATGCGAACATCGATGTAAAAATTTCTATTATCAGATACAAAGCGAGCTTTATTACCTACGGATATAAGATATACATCACTTTCAGGAGCATATGCAATAATAATATTGCTTTCATTCAAAATATTTCCTAAAAACTCCTTCTTTCCTACCCATTGACCGGGTTTCACGAAATCCGGTATGGCCGAAAGCCTGCCTTGAATTGGGGATTTCAGTGTCAATTGATCGTAATTAGAAATTAAGCGTTCCAATTCCGTTTCAAGGCGCGACAGGTTTGTTAAGGAGACTTGTCTTTGAGAAATAATCGTTTCATCAAAGGCACCCGATGAAATCATCGCTTTTAATATCTCTATTTCATTCCTGGTTTTCTGAATCTTATATTCAAGATCCGGAGATTTTATTCGGTATATAACATCCCCTGCTTCTACTTTAGGGTTTAAGAAAACGCTATCGATAATGCCAGGGTGACGGGATTCCAGAACAGCGTGCGGCATCTCCCAAACTGCCGGGAAAGTCAATTTTTGACGCCACGGCCAAGCGGCTATCATAGCCAGAAAAGAAAATAATAAAATAGTAATGAATAATCTAGAATTTAAGTGAAATTTATTCATTTGCCTTCGCCATTCTTTAAATTCGTTGACGACGGGACGAACGATGAACCAGACAATCTCAACAACCATTAAAAAGATGCCGAGAACCTTAAAAAATAAATTATATACCAGCAAGGCGATGCCGATAAATAGAAAAATCCGGTACAGCCAAGTGCAGTACGACCAGAAAATCATTGTGCGAACTGTTCGTGCCGGCAACCGTTCCGGCGCGGAATCGCCCCAGCCGAACAGGGTTTCCCGCAGCCGCCAACGCGCCAATGCAAACGCTCTTGCTTCAAGATTTGGAACATTCAGGGTATCACATAAAATAAAATATCCGTCAAAACGCATAAATGGGTTTAGATTAATAATTAAGGTGATAACCCAAGTGGTTGTTGCAAGAGGAAATAAAGCTGTTCTTAGCAAACCGTCCGGCAAAAAGTTCCAAGCCAGCAAACAAAAGCTGGAAAGAATTATTTCCATCCAAATGCCGGCGATGTCCACTTTCACCCTGTCTTGTCGGCGCTGCAATCTCCAGGCGTCGGTAGTGTCGGTCCACATCACCGGAAACATAACCATAAAAGCGACACCCATCGCCGGCACCCGACACCCCAAACCAGCGGCGGCAAGTCCATGCCCGATTTCATGAATGGTTTTAGCCGCCACCATAGCAAGAGCTATGCTGAAAATTCCTTCGATGGAAGCAAGCGCAATAAATGAATTGACAAAAACATCCCATTGACGACCTACAAGGTAAAATCCAGTGATAGAAATTACAAAAATGAATAATATGAAAGGCATTTTGAATATAAAATCAAGTTTCTTTGAAATTTTATGAAGTTGTTTATCAGGATTTATCAGAGGTATGCGGATGAATAAGTAATTTTTTAACATCCAATAAGCAAAATTTACCTTCTTTGATCTATGTTTTTCTAAAAATTTTTCCACACCATAATTACTATCTACGATTAAAAGTTCAGCTCTTTCAAGAAATTCGATAAATGCGGCGACGTCGCGTGCTGAAACGGAAAGGGGGGCGGATTGTTCGATGCTGTGGGCGATGCGCTGCGGATCGCCCAGCCCCCATCGCGACAAAATTAAAAACTCCAGCCAGCCGATACTGTGGAAGCGCCCAGCGACCGGGTCATGGATGGTCCAGGACGGCGCGCCGCTTGTTGTGGGCGCCCCTTTGATAAGGCGCAATTCATCCCGCAAACGCGGCCATGAGGAATGCGCCTGCCGATCCGTCGCCGCCGGATCGTTCACCAGGAAAACCATTGAAGAAGCTTGGCCAAAGGGCGACGCGCTGCCAACATCAAAGGCGTCGTGGTTTCGCCATAGATTTTGGCGGTGCCTTTGACGCCGATCCTCGGCGGGGTTTCACCATCCTGCAACGCGGCCCGAAGCTTGAACGCCAGCGCGCCGTCAGCCCGCGGTTCAGAAAGATGACTGATTCTATCCAGCCGGGCGGACAACGGCGCAAGCGGCGCAGTGTTCAAGAAAAATTCCACAGCATCGCCTTCTGACATGGGGACCGCGTCGTCAACGGCCAAAGCGATTTCAAGAACGACGGAACTAGGATCGGCCAATTTCATGATTCCTTCTCCTTGCGCCACCGGTCTGCCGATTAAGCCTTCCGTGCTGGAGAAAAGCACCACCCCATCGGTTTCTGCGGTTAATTCCGCCCGCGCCAGTAATTCACGCAGATACTCCACCTCCGCGCTTTGCTGATCCAGGCGCCCGCGCAACAGCGGCATTTTGGCCTTGGCGCGGGGATCTTGCAAGGACATCGAACCCGCCTGGGCATGTTCAATAAGCGTCACGTCCCGCTCCTTTTCGGCAACCTTAAGTCTTGTCGACAACAGGGATCTGTCAAAGATCAGCAACGGTTGGCCGACCTTGACTGTTTGATTGGGGGCGACAAGAACCTGTTCAATGACCCCTTCGAAAGGGGCGCGCACGTGCCACAACTTACCGGGCGCAATTTCCGCCGGCGCCAAAACCGAAGAGCGGATCGGAACCAGCGTCACCACCGCGCCGACAATCAACAGGGCGGCAAGGATTGACAGACGGCGCTCAAAACCACCTTTCGGCCTCCATCCGCCGGCATGCGACGCCGCAGACCATGCCGCGCCGTAAGCGCAAATCAGATGATCCAGCGCGACAAGGTCGCTTTCGCCCCAAGGTTCCGCTCGCGTAAAGAGGATCAAAACCGTGGGCTTAGGGCCGGGAAACGGTGCCCAAACGGCGTAAGGCGGCCAGTCGTCAGGCCAGTCAGGAACCGAATCACGTTCGACAAGACGCAAGCCGGTTCCTTCGAAAGGTCGTCCCGGCGATGTTTTAAACAGCTTGCTCAGCCATATGCTTAGAGGTGAGCGGTCATCGTGTTCGCTCACGCCGGACATTCCGAGGAGTTGCTTGCGGTTTTGATCCCACAGCGCCGCCTGTCTATAAGGAACGACCTGCGCCGTCTCATTCAGAATCACGAACTTCAGTTCATCCGCTGCCGCAGTCCATGACCGCCGCTCCAGTTTGAGCAGAGAAGCCATTCGGAGAAGCTGAAAATTATGGGATGCGCTCATTTATTTTGCTGGTCTTCGGGAAGGGTGATCACTATGCGTCCACTCATGCCCGGCAAAAGATCGTTATCGGGTTTTTCGATCCGTCCCCGAACCTTTAACGATTGGCTGACTGGATCCACTTTTCCACTTGGGATCAAGGCGCGCGCGTTGTAACTGCGTTTCAGCTCGTCCACAAAAACGGTGAAAGCATATCCCTGCTTCAGCCAAGTGATCCAGGAAGAAGGCACAATAGCTTCAACCTCAAGAGTTGATGGATTGTATATTTCTATTATGGCCTGCCCTTCATTGACATGCTCATACCGTTTAACCACAACATCCGAAACACGCCCGCTGAAAGGGGCGATAATTTCACATCGCTTCAGCAGGGCTTCCGCCACCTCATGTTCCGCCCGCGCCTCCATAACCTGGGCTTCGATTTCAAAGATTTGCTTGACGCTCAAAGAGCCGATCTGACGCAATCTTTCATTTATTTCCGCTACCTTTAATTGTTTTTGTAGAATTGCGAAGGCGCGTTTTTCATGAGCTTTCTGTACGTCGCATTGAAATGAAACAAGAATATCTTCCGTTTTAAAATCCTCGCCGTCGCGAAAGAAGACGTCATCCAATCTGCCGGACATCCCGGCCCCGATCATCGCCCGATCCGCCGCCACCACTTGCGCCCGAATTTCAGGCTCAAGCGGCGCGGCGCCGACGCCGGCGGATAAAACAACCGCCGCCGTTAGGACAATCAGAGAGGAAAAACGCGCCTTTGCCGACCACGGATCGTTCATAACCCTTGCGTTCCTTTATTGACCGATTCAAAGACCACTCCGGCGGACTCAACCGGTCCAATGGCAGCTTCCGGTATCCTCTCCGCCGATTTGGTGGTATCAGAAGGCGGCAGCGTATCCGGCGGCAGAGTGGGGAATTCCGCCGCGTCAATACGCGACAAAGCTTCCGCCACAATTGGAACCATTTCAGAGATTGATGTTTTCTCGTCGATTCCGGCCGGCATCAGGTCGATCCCCATGGCGACGTAGAGATTCATCATGGACTCGACAATCTGACCCCGCGCGCGTTCGCGGTCCATTTCGCCAGCGATCGCTTCCAATCTTCGTCGAATGGTTTCAAATTCCGGTTCGGCCTGAGCGACGCCGCCTTGAGTGACCAGCTTCGAAATGCGCGAATCCACCGCCGCGATCTGGTCTGAACGTTTGAAGGCGTTTACGGCGTTTTCCAATTGATGCCGGGCGACGTTGATCTGGGTCAGGACCGCAACCGAAACTGCGAGCCGCCGGGTTTTCCCCAGCTCGACCTGCGCTTCGGCGGCGCGCAAGGCGTCTCTACCGACCAGCAAATTCAGCAGGTTGTAGGTGACTCGAACGCCAGCTTCCGCCCATACTTCATTCAAAAGATATTGGTTGTTGTCAAAGTTGAGAGAACCCGTAAGGCTGACGCCCGGCAAAAGCCGAACCCATTCCTTGTGAACGCTGTTTTGGTCCACACGCTCTTGCAGGCGTTCTTCGCGCAATTGAGGATGCATAACCAAGGAAACTTTTTCCATTTCGGCCATGTCCAGCTTTTTGCCACGCATCACGGCAAGATTTACAGGTTTGGGGGCGACGCGCAGTCGTGTTTGCTGCGGCACATTGATTAAAGAAGCCAACTGCGCATTGGCGACAGAAAGATCGGCCCGGACCTGCTCCAACTGGGAGATGACGCGCAACAGGTTCTTTCTGTATTCAAGATTTGGCAATACCGCGTCCAGCGATTCTCCTTCGATCTTCTGCGTTCCGGCGAGCGCGCGCTGCGCGTCTTTCAACAAAGGTTCAATTTTTGGTAGTAATTTTTGCGATAAAGTCGCTTGACCATAGGCGATGCGAACTTCTTTGATCAGTTTATTGATAATCTTTCGCCGCCGTTCAACGGCGATCAACGCCCGATCAGCTTGCTGCTTGGCCTGATAGTAGCTGACGCCGAAGTCCAAAAGATTCCAGGTGAAAGTCAGATCAGCCGTTTCCCTTTGTCGTTCGCTTGAAATCGACGGCTCCAGAGATTGACGACCGGTGCGCACCGAAAAACTGGAAGACGCGCTGTCATTATCCCGAACGCTATAGCCGGCGGAAGCCGCCAAGCGCGGCAGCATATTCGAAACGGTCATTTCAAGCTGCCGTTCCTGCAACAGCATTTCCGACATTGCCAAACGATGGTCAAAGTTATATCGGACGGCGCGGGCGACGGCCTCTTCAAGCGTCAATGCGCCGTCTACAGGTTCTTGTTCCGCAAACAAGCGGTTGTTGTCCTCTTTGGCGATAGACATATGCTCCGCAAGAGAAATGGGTTCCGGTGTCACGGCGCAGCCGGCCACAATCAATGGAAGGGCGAGAAGGTATAATTTTAATTTCATATTCAGTATCCTTTTCACCCGCATGGATTCTCTGCGAGAATCTGGGATTGCGATATTTCAGTTCCGCTGAAACCATCGTGAATGGTATCTCAGCCTGCCAGCGATCGCGTCA
>DQGU01000247.1 GCA_003524565.1 Rhodospirillaceae bacterium | reverse complement strand
ATTACTTCAGCTCGACTTTCGCGCCGACGTCTTCGAGCTTTTTCTTCAGCTCGTCAGCTTCTGCTTTGGAAGCACCTTGTTTCAGGGGCTTGGGAGCGCCTTCAACCAGGTCTTTCGCTTCTTTCAGGCCAAGGCCGGTGATTTCGCGAACGATTTTGATGACTTCGATTTTCTTGTCGCCGGCAGCAGCCAGGACAACGTCGAATTCGGTTTTCGCTTCAGCAGCCGGAGCACCGCCGCCAACAGCAGCAACAGCAACCGGAGCAGCAGCGGAAACGCCCCACTTTTCTTCCAGCAGTTTGGAAAGCTCAGCAGCTTCCAGAACGGTGAGTTTCGAGAGGTCTTCTACGAGTTTAGCCAAATCAGCCATTTTTAGTTCTCCTTAAAGGGTTTTGTATCTTAAGTACCGTTTGTGTTTAGGGTATCCGAAGCGACTGTTTATCAGCCTTTGTCGGCATACGCCTTGAGGACACGGGCCAGCTGCGAAGCAGGCGCTTGCGACAGCGTTGCAAGGCGGGTTGCGGGCGTTTGGAAGAGCGCCAGCAGCGTTGCACGCATTTCATCAAGCGACGGCAGTTTCGACAGCGCATCCACACCCGCAAAGTCGAGGACTTTGTCACCGAGTGCGCCACCAACAATGATAAGCTTGTCATTGTTTTTGGCGAACGTAGCGGCGATTTTGGCGGCTGCAACCGGGTCTTTCGAGGTTGCAAGGCCAACCGGGCCTTTCAGCATAGGGCCGATACCTTCAAAGCGCGTACCTTGCAAAGCCCGCAAAACGAGGCGGTTTTTGGATACTTTGAAACTGACGCCCGCATTGCGCATTTGGACGCGCAGGTCAGATGCCTGTGCCGCCGTCAGACCCGCATTCTGGGTGATGACGATGGATTCGACGTCCGACAGCGTTTCCTGCAGCTGGGCAACAGTTTCTGCTTTTTGTGTACGATCCACGGAGTTCTCCGTCTGTTAGTTATGGCGAGCTTGTCCGGTGAAGGAGCAAACACAGCCGGGATTGCACGAAGAATGCCACATAGTACCGAGTTCAAGTCCGCGGCATTCCGCTGGTAGTTCCGTCCCGAAGCTCAAGCCCTAACAATCTCTGTTAAATTCTTGTCAACTTCGTCTGTACAGGCCCGGTTGCATCTTGCGATGGTTTCCAGTTTACCCCCTTGCGGGAACCGGTAGTCTCGGACGGCAGTATGCCCCGCCCTGCCCGCTTGCGCGGACAGGACGGGGAATTCTTTAGGCGGCTTTGGTCAGCGTGGAGAGTTCCAGCTTCAGCCCGGGGCCCATCGTCGAGCTCAGCGCCGCTTTCTTCAGGTAGTTACCTTTGGAAGTTGCGGGCTTCGCCTTGATAACCGCCTCCATCAGGGCGCGGATATTTTCGACGATTTGTTTTTCATCAAAGCTGGCTTTGCCAACGCCGACGTGCACGATGCCTTCTTTCTGCGCGCGGTATTCAACGGAGCCGCCTTTCGCTGCTTTCACAGCGGAGGTAACGTCCATCGTAACCGTGCCCAGTTTCGGGTTCGGCATCAGGCCTTTGGGGCCGAGGATTTGGCCGAGCTTACCGACCACGCCCATCATGTCCGGCGTCGCGATGACGCGTTCGAAAGGCATGTCGCCTTTCTGGATCATGGCAGCGAGTTCTTCGTCGCCGACGATATCCGCACCGGCTTTTTTCGCTTCTTCGGCTTTGGGGCCTTTTGCGAAAACAGCAACGCGGATGGTTTTGCCCGTACCGTGCGGCAGCACGACCATGCCGCGGACGTTCTGATCCGACTGCTTGGTATCGATGCCGAGGTTGACGGCCAGCTCAATGGTTTCATCGAATTTCGCGGTCGCGTTCTTTTTCAGGAACGAAACAGCTTCTTCCAGCGACCATACTTTGGTCGTGTCGAGCTGTTCGCGCACGCTGCGCAGACGCTTGGGGAATTTCGATTTTTGTGCGGTTTTGGTTTCTTTTTTAGCCATGATATCAGCCCTCCACCACTTCGATGCCCATGGAGCGCGCGGTACCGGCGATGGATTTCATCGCGGTCTCGACGGACGCTGCGTTCATGTCTTTCAGCTTCGCCGTAGCGATTTCACGAACCTGTGCGGTCGTTACTTTGCCAACAGGCGCGTCTTTACCCGTGGTGCCCGAGCCTTTTTCCAGCTTGGCAGCCTTGACGAGGTAGTAGCTCGCCGGCGGGGTTTTCATGACGAAGGTGAACGAGCGGTCGGAGTAAACCGTAATCACGCAGGGAATCGGCATGCCGGGTTCCATGCCCTGAGTCTGGGCGTTAAAACCTTTGCAGAATTCCATGATGTTGACGCCGGCCTGGCCAAGAGCCGGACCAATCGGCGGAGAGGGGTTGGCTTTACCAGCCGGAACGACCAGCTTGATATAGCCTTGGATTTTTTTTGCCATTGTATATATCCTTTAAGTTTCAAAGGGTTGTGGTGCGGCTGCCCGTGGACTTTACGAACATGGCCTCCCACAGATAATGACGACGAGGCCCATTTGGGCTTTCATCGGCGCGCCAATAT
>DQGU01000248.1 GCA_003524565.1 Rhodospirillaceae bacterium | reverse complement strand
TTATCAAATACGATGCGGAGCTGTCCGATACCGACAGCGACGGCGCGAGCGCGCTGGATGCCGCCTACCGCAATCATTTCGCGCAGGGCATACGTCTTTTGTCCGATGCGGGCGCGAATTTTTGTGTGATTGGCAACGACCCGCGCTTTTTGCCCGACGATGTGCTGGTCAGCAATTACCAGACCCGCATTGACAAGGTTTTGATGCGCGCCATCCATAAAGGCACGACGCAGGAAGTCGAACACGCCCTGCGCCTTGGCGCGGATGCCAATGCGATTGAAAATGCCGAGGGGCGCGCGCGCTACTCCGCCCTGCACCTTGCCATCGCGCGCTGCGATGCGGGCAAGGTGAACGCGCTTTTGGCGGCAGGTGCCGATGTGCATGCGGTCAGCGGGCGCGGCGAAACTTCGCTCGACATGCTGTGGTGGGTGGGGGCGAAAGACCTGCTCGGCCCTGCGTGGCAGGAAATTTATAAAACACTGGACGCCAAGGGCGGGCGTACGCTGTTCAGCCGCCGCCCCGAAGAGCTGACGATTACCGATTTGCGCGCCTATGTGCCCATCGGGCTTGATGGCAAAACGACTGCGCTGCATTTCCTTGTACGCATGGGCAAGACGGATTTTGTGATGGACGCGGTGGCGCGCAGCAAAACCGGCCTGACGCGCGCGGATTTGCTGAAACGCAGTGATTATTACGGCGGGGAGACGCTGCTCGAAGCCTTCATCGCCAGCCGTCGCCTCTCCTCACTTTTCACCGCTGCCGCCTGGCGCGACAGGCTGGATGAAATGCTGACCCTGCGCCCCTATATCGAGGCCGACCCGCGCGCGAAAACGCAGGTCGATTTCGATGCAGCCGTGCGTGATATTTTCCGCTATCAGCGCGATGAAATCAGCCGCCGCGCCGATGAACAGGCCAGCGATATTCGTCTGAAACCGCGCCCGCGCAAACCGCGCGACCCCGGCAGCCCGTAAAGTGCAAGGATAATAAAAATGGCCAGCAAAAAGCCCCCCAAAAAACCCGCGGCAGCAACGCCGCGCTTCAGCGACGATACCGTCGCCGACATGATAGATGCGCGCGATGGCGCAGGTCTTGTCGCCGCGCTGGATGCAGGGCTGGATGCGCAATGGCGCGACGAAGCGGGACGCAGCCTTGCGCATTTCGCCGCGCTTTGGGGCGAGACGGAAACACTGGAAGCGTTTATCGCGCGCGGTGTGCCTGCGGCGTCTTTCGATACGGACGGCAAAACACCCGAACAACTGGCGCGCGCCATGGGGCATGACGCCGCCGCGTACCGCCTTGCAAAATCGGGCGCGGTGGCGCCAAGCGATGCGCCTGCCTTTACCTCGCTCGCCGATATGCGCCGTGCAGGGGTTGAAAACCTCAGCGACCAGTTCAACCACGCAGTATCGCGCGGCGGGCTTGCGGCGATTATGACGCTGGCGCGCGCGGCCGCGGGCACGGCAGATAAACTGACCGCCGCCGACCTGACGGCGAAGGGCGCAGACGGCGACAGCACGCTTTTGAAGATTTGCCAGCAGGGGCAGCTGGCGCAGCTGTTCGATACGGCGGTCTGGAAAGACAGCGCGGATGAATTCCGCAAACTGTGGGCAGCGGTGCCGCAGGATTATGCCGCGCAGCACGATGCGGAGGGTTTTTTGGCCGCCGTTCACCGCGCGCAGATGGAAAACTATGTGCAGCCGGATTTCCGTCTCGGCTCCCGCCCGTCCAAGGGCGGGCATAAGCCGCATAAACCGTAACGCCGCCGTAACACCTATGTCAGGCCTCAGCGCAAAAGAACGGGAATTTCTGAAAGCCGTGCAATCGGGTAGCGTGGGCGCGGTGCGCGCGCTGCTGGATGCGGGCTATAGCCCCAATATCGCCGCTCGCCGCCCCGACATCACGCCGCTGCACGAAGCGGTCATTCAGGGCGATATGCTGATGATAAAGGCGCTGGTGGGCGGCGGGGCAAAGCTGAACGTGCCCGACAGGCGCGGCGATTTCCCGCTGGATACCGCGATATTCGAAGACCGCGATGCCGCCGCAAAATATCTGCGCAGCCAAGGCGCGCGCCGCCATGACGAAGACGATTTGACGGGCGGGTTTGACGATGACGCCAGCGATGGCGGCATTGACGCGGAAGAAGACGAAAATGAAATGTCGCCAGCCGCAGGCAATGCGCCCGCGGCGGGCGGCGAAAACGTGCAGCATGATTTCGCCGAAAGCGCACGCGAGATTTTGACGGCGCATATAGACGCTCTCGGCGCTGATGCCTACCGCCTGCCGCCGCGGGCAAAACGCGGCGGGGCTTCGCCTAAATAAAAAATCCGGAATGTTTTCGTAGTCCTGCGGCCATCAAAGCCCCGGCTTGTCATCCTGCGCGGGTTTGCGGCGTTTGGGCAGCATGTCCTTGAATTTTTCCGGCAGCTCCAGCAGGCCGGGCTTGCCGCTGCGGGCAAGCAAAAGGCTGATGGTGCGCTGGTAAATATTTACTTTGTCGGCCGCGGCAACGACGAAACGCTCCAGCGTCAGGCTGGACTGGCGTTTTTTGGCAAGGCTTTCCTCGCACCACGCGTGGCTCATCAGGGCGTAGTCAAGCGCGGTGTGGCCTTCGTTGTTGCGCACCGTCGGCTCCGCCCCGTATTTCAAAAGCGTATCGGCGATGTCGAAATGTCCCAGCAGCGCCGCCGCATGCAGCGGGGTAGAACCTGCGGCATAGGGCACGCGGAACATCATGTTGGACACCATGCCCTGCGTTTTGCTGCGGCCGTTCACATCGGCGCCGTCTTCGATAAGCTTTATGACTTCGCTATGCGCGCCGCGTTCGATGGCGCGGAACAGGTCGTTGGTGCCGCGCAGGTTGACCTTGTTGGCGGCGTCCATGCGCTTCTGCGCTTTTTCGGCTTCGCTGGCGCGGCGGAAAATGTCGCGGAAAGAGGCCATGGGATTTTACTCCTGCTGCGGGCGGCGGCGCCTTGGGGGCGCTGCGCGCGATTCAAACCTGTTTAAATAATGCCTTTCGTCATATCATCCGCTCTTTGGGGCGTCAACCCTGCGTTATGAAAACAAAGGACGCGGTTTAAAAGCCTAAATGTACGGGGTTTTCCTTGACCGCGCGGGGGCTTTGGGTCAATTTTAGGGCGGCATTTCAAAGATATGAGAACAAACAGACAGGATTTCCGATGTCCGACGATGTAATGAGACAAATCGAAGACGATATGCGCCAGGCGCGCCTGCAATCCTTCTGGGTTGAAAACCGCGCATGGATTATCGGGGGCATCGTTCTGGCTATCGTCATGACGGCCGCGCTCAGCTATTGGCGCCAGCATACCCTGAACCGCGACGCGCAGGCGACGTACGAGCTTTTCAGTGCGATGGACAGCGCGGATGAAGCGGCGCTCAAAAAACTTTCCGATAGCGGCAAAGGCGCGCATGGCGCGCTGGCGGGTTTTGTGACGGCGGCCATCCACGCGCAAAAAGGCGAAAGCGAACAGGCCGCCGCGGTTTATGACGGCATCGCGTCCAAACGCGGGCTGGATGCGATGTACCGCGACCTCGCGGCTTTGCTGGCGGTCAGCCACCGCCTTGATACGGGCGATGCGCAAAAACTGCATGCGGCGTTGAAACCGCTGGTGTCGCCGAAAAGCGTCTGGCGCTACTCCGCGCTGGAACTTGAGGCGCTTTTGTATGCCCGCGAAGGCAAGATGAAAGAAGCTGTTGATACGCTGGGCGTCATCACCGGCGCGACCGACGTGCCGGACGAAGTGCGCGCGCGCGCCACCACGCTGCGCGGTCTTTACATGCAATCCGCCGGCGGCGAAGCGGGGCGCGGATGAGAACGCGTCGCTCTTTCTCCTCCCTTTCCATCGCCTGCGCATTGGCCGGCGTTTTGCTGCTGGGCGGCTGCGAAAGCGCGGAAAAGTTTTTCGGCACCGACAAAGACCCGCCGCTGCCGGGCGAGCGTCTGTCGATTTTGCAGCTGCAAAAAGACCTTGTGCCTAATCCGGCGCTGGAGGCGGAAGACATCGCCCTGCCCGAAATCTGGGATAATAAATTCTGGCCGCAAGCAGGCGGCTATCCCAACCATGCCATGACGCACGTTGCGCTGGCGCGTGGCTTTAAAAAAATCTGGAGCGAATCTATCGGCGCCGGCGGCGATAAACGCACGCCGCTCACGGCTATTCCCGTCGTGGCGGAAGACCGCGTCTTCACGCTGGATACCGAAGGCCAGCTCAGCGCCTTTGCGCTTGAAAACGGCAAGCGCCTGTGGCGCCAGTCCGTCGTGCCGCGCGGCGAGGGCAATAGCGGCGCCGTCGGCGGCGGCCTTGCCTGGCACGAAGGCAAGTTGTACGTCACGGCCGGATACAAACACCTGATGGCCATCGACCCCGCGAGCGGCGGCGACATCTGGCGCGCGGTTTTGCCCGCGCCCGCGCGTACCGCCCCGACGGTCATGGATGGTCGCGTTTATGTCGTGACGCTGGATAACCGCCTGATGGTTTACGGCGCGGCGGACGGTCTTTTGCTCTGGCAATATACGGGCGTGAGCGAGGCGACGAACCTGCTCGGCTCCGCGTCTGTCGCGGCGGATGAAACGCTGGTCGTTTTGCCGCTGTCTTCGGGCGAATTGTTCGGCCTGCGCCCCGAAAACGGGCAGGTCGTGTGGCAGGATAACCTGTCTGCGGTGCGCCGCGGCGGCTCGCTTTCGGCGATTGCCGATGTGCGCGGTTTGCCGGTTATCGACCGCGGTATGGTTTTTGCCGTCAGCTATAGCGGCCGCATGGTCGCGCTTGACCAGGTGACCGGCCAGCGCCGCTGGCAGCGTGAAATCGGCAGCGCTGAAATGCCGTGGGTGGCGGGCGATACGGTTTTCGCCGTATCCGCCGAACAGCAGGTTGTTGCCGTTAAACGCGCGACGGGTGAAGTGCGCTGGGTCGCCGACCTGCCGCGCTGGGCGGATAAAAAACATAGCGAGCCTGTCGTCTGGGCGGGCCCCATTCTGGCGGGTGACCGTCTTGTCGTCACGGGCAGCAACCGCGATATGCTGGAGCTGAGCCCGCTTGACGGCAGTGTGCTGGCCACGCATAACCTGCCCGCCGAAACGCTGATGGCGCCCGTGGTTGCGGGCGGCACGATGATTGTGCTGTCGCAAAACGGTACCCTCAGCGCGTGGCGCTGATAACTGAAGAAACGGAATACCCGCATCATGACTTTCTCCCTTGCGATTATCGGCCGCCCCAACGTCGGCAAATCGACGTTGTTTAACCGGCTGGCGGGGAAGAAACTCGCGCTGGTGCACGATACCCCCGGTCTCACGCGCGATTGGCGCGAGGCGGAGGCGCATCTGATGGGGCTCAATTTCCGCGTTATCGACACCGCCGGACTGGAAGAAAGTTTTGACGCGTCTATCCAGGGCCGTATGCGCCAGCAGACGGAACGCGCGCTTGCCCGCGCCGATATGGCTTTGCTGGTTGTGGATGCGCGCACGGGCATCACGCCGATGGACAGGCATTTCGCCGACTGGCTGCGCCGCCAGAATATCCCGAGCGCGCTGGTCGTGAACAAATGTGAAAGCCGCGCCGGCGCGGAAGGGCTTTACGAAGCCTATGAGCTGGGCCTTGGCGAGCCTATCGCCATTTCCGCCGAACACGGGCTTGGCATGGAAGAGCTTTACACCCTTCTGAAGCCGATGGTGGAAGAGGCGGAAGCTAAAGCCGCCCGCTTCGCCGCGCAAGCGCAGGAAGACGCCGAAGAAGACGTCGAAGTTTTGTTCCAGAAATATCACGAAGGGGACGAAACGGGCTTCGGCGACGAGGAAGTGCCGGAAGAAGACCTCTCGAAGCCCATCAAAATCGCGATTGCGGGGCGCCCCAACGTGGGTAAATCGACGCTGCTCAACGCCATTTTGGGCGAAGAGCGCGCGATGACCGGCCCCGAAGCGGGCATCACACGCGACGCCATTCACGTCGATTTCGAATTTGGCGGGCGTCCGCTGCGTCTCGTCGATACGGCGGGTCTGCGCCGCAAGGCCAAGGTGGTGAACTATATCGAGCGCATGGCCGTGGACGATACGCTGCGCGCTATTCGCCTTGCGCAGGTGGTTGTCATGGTGCTTGATGGCGAAACCCTGTTTGAAAAGCAGGACTTGACCATCGCCGGACATATCATCGACGAAGGCCGCGCCATGGTGATCGTTGTCAACAAATGGGACTTGGTCAAAGAAAAAGAAGCCACGCTGGAAGAACTGAAACATCAGCTGGCAACCCAGCTGGCGCAGGTGCGCGATATTCCCATCGTGACGGTTTCGGCCATCAAGGGGCAGCGCGTGGAGAAGGTTCTGCAGGCGGTTCTGGATACTTATAACCTCTGGAACCACCGCATCGGCACGGGCAAGCTTAACCGCTGGCTGCGCATCATGGAATCGCAAAACCCCGCGCCGTTGGTCAACGGCCGCCAGAACCGTCTGCGCTACATGACGCAAATCAAGGCGCGCCCGCCGACCTTTGCCATCTGGGTTTCGCGCCCCGACGATTATCCGGAAACGCACCAGCGTTATTTGATAAACGGTCTGCGCCGCGATTTCGAAATGCCCGCAACGCCGGTGCGTTTGATTATCAAGACCAGCCGCAACCCCTACGCGGATTAATTCGCTTTTTTCTTTAGGCTATTTCCCGCCCGCGGGCGCTGTTTGAATACGGTGGTCGAGGCGGTGGTCGTCTATGCCTGCCGGTTCCTGATGCATCAGGATTTCCGCTTTGGGGAAGGCGGCATAGAGTTTTTTCTCCAGCTCTTCCGTGATGTCATGTGCGCGGTTCAGCGACATCTCGCCATCCATTTCGACATGGAATTCGATAAACAGGTGATTGCCCGTGCTGCGCGTGCGCAGGTCGTGGATGGAAACCACATGCGGATGGGCGGTGGCGATTTCCTCGATTTTCTTGCGGTCTTCTTCGGGCAGTTCCTTGTCCATCAGGATGTCTGCCGATGAAATCAGAATGCCCCAGGCGCCCCGCAGCAAAACGGCCGCGATAAGCACCGCGAACAGCGGGTCGAAATACGGCCACTGCGTATATTTCGCCAAAAGCAGCGCGGCAATGACGGCGGTGTTGGTCATCAAGTCGCCCGTGTAGTGCAAACGGTCGGCGGAAATGGCGACGGATTTTGTTTTTTTGACCACATAGCGCTGGAACGTAATCAGGCAGGCCGTCAGAATGACCGACAGCAGCATGACGATGATGCCGACGTCGGCGTCCTTGACGGGCTCTGGCGTCAGCACGCGGCGGGCAGATTCGACCATCAAAAACATCGACGAGCCGAAAACGAAAATCGACTGCGCCAGTGCGGCCAGCGCTTCCAGCTTGCCGTGGCCATAACGGTGGTCTTCGTCGGCGGGGCTTGCGGCATGGATAACACCCAGCAAAGTCACCAGCGACGCCAGCAAATCGAAAAACGAATCCATCAGCGACGACAAAAGGCTTACCGAATTGGTCATCAGAAAGGCGGTGACCTTGGTGATAATCAAAATGGTCGCAACCGAAATGCTGGCGGTTGTCGCCATGCGTTTCAGTTTCAGCTCCAGCTGAAGCTTTTTGTTATTACCGTGCAGATGGGGGTTTGGCGTATTCATGCGGCAGCATGGATGCGGCCGGTCTCGCTGCAATCCTCGGCGGCGAGGCGCACGAATATCTCGGTCACGTCTTCGGGCGGCGTCAGCAGGGACGTGTTTTCACCAGGGAAAGCGCCAGCGCGAAGTTCCGTGCGCAGCGGTCCCGGGTTCACGACATTGACGCGCAGCGGGCTGAACGACACCTCCTGCGCATAAGTCGCGGCCATAACCTCGAGTGCGGCTTTGCTGGCGCGATAAGCGCTCCAGAACGGGCTGGTCTCGCCCAGTGTATGGTCGGTCACGAAAATCGCGCGGCCTGCGATGCTGCCGCGCAAAAGCGCATCAAGGCTGCGCAGCAAATGTACGTTGGCCATGAAATTAACGCGCATAACCTCGTCATAGATTTTTGCGTCAGACAGCGCGACGGGCGACAGCGCGCCCAGTGTCGCCGCGCAGGCGGTCAGAATATCCAGCTTGCCGAAACGCTCCGCAATCGCGGCGCCAAGGGCGGGGATTTTCTTATGCTCCATCAGGTCGAACGGCAGCAGGGTCGCCGTGCCGCCGGCAGATTGAATACGGTCGTCGATTTCCTCAAGCGCGCCCTGCGTGCGGGCAAGCAAAATCACATGCGCGCCTTCTCTCGCATAGGCTTCGGCAACCGCCGCGCCAAGGCCGCGGGATGCACCGGTAACAAGGGCAAGGCGGCCATCAAGGCGGCCGCCGGTGTTTCCTTTGGCGGGGGCGGTCATGGCAGTTCTCCTTCTTTTTCAATCAGGGCGTCCATCCCTGCGCGGTCTTTGGGGTTGTACCCTTGCTCCGGCTTTGCCTTGGCGGGGCGGACGTTGATGGGTTCTTTTTCGCGCTTTTGCAGCGGCAATACATCGATGGTCTGCTTGCCGCGCGCCCAAAGGCTGTCGATAATCTGGTCGCGCGTCTGGTAAAGCGCGATAACGGCGTCTTCGTTGCGCAGTTTTTCCGGCCAGTGCTTGCGCTCGCTAAAGCTTATCGCGGCGGCAAAAGCGCTCAGCAGCAGCGCAACCACCATCAAAAAGCGCATGATGCCGCCGCCGGATTTTTTGGCGCTTTTTTTTGTTTTTTTCTGGGTCATGGGCGGGCGTGGCTTTCTTCGTCGGAAAGAATCTCGCGGGTAACGTCCTGCTGCACGTCTTCATAACGCTCCAGTGCGCCTTGCTGCGGCTCTGCGGCTTTCTTTTCCTGTTCGCGCATGATGTCGTCGCCCATTTTCTTCAGGCGGCGGCCGAGGGGGCCTTCTTCCTCTTTGCCCTCGGGCGTGTCTGCGGCGGCTTCCTTGTCGCCGAAGGTGTCTTTGACCCAGCGGTAGCTGGAATCAAGCATGCCGAAGCTGATGGATTCTTCCGCCCATTGCGGGTATTTTTCCTTGTCCGGCGGCATGAAATGCGCGAAGGGGGCGTACATCAGCAAAACCAGCAGGAAACCGCGCAGCGCGCCGAAAACCATGCCGAGGAATTTATCAAGCGGGCCAAGACCCATCGCTTTCACGCTGCCCGAAATCGCCATGCCGGCAAGGGCAAGAATAATCAGCGTCACAAAAAAGACGGCAAAGTAGGACAGGAACGTGCCCGCAACTTCCGGCGGCACAAGGCCGAGGACTTTATGCGGCTTTTCCCCTGCGGCGACGTCGCCCGCGCCCATCCATTTCTGGAAGGCCGGCGCGAATTGCCCGCCCAGGTACCATGCCGCCGCCGCCGCACCGATGAGGTTGACGATGGTCAGCACTTCTTTGACGAAGCCGCGGAAAAACGCGACGATGACCGAAAGCAGAATGACGATGATGACCGCGGTATCGAGAATGATGGGGGTCATGGGTGGTTATTCCTCCGTAAACAGCGGCAGCATGTCTTTCAGATGCCGGATTTGTGTCAGTTTCATGCCGTCGGGTTTCATCGGCGGCTTGCCGCCCGTGGCGGGTATGAGGGCATGGCGGAAGCCGAGCTTGGCGGCTTCTTTCAATCTGTGGTCGGCCTGCCCGACGTTGCGCACTTCGCCCGATAGGCCAATCTCGCCAAAAATCACCATATCGGCAGGCACAGGCACGCCGGACATGGAGCTGACAAGCGCGACGGCGACGGCCAAATCGGCGGCGGGTTCTGTCACGCGCAGGCCGCCCGCGATATTCAGATAAACGTCATTGGGGCCGATTTGCACGCCGCAGCGTGCCTCCAGCACCGCCAGCACCATCGAAAGGCGTCCGCTGTCCCAGCCGATAACGGCGCGGCGCGGCGTGCCGAGCGGCGAGGGGGCGACCAGTGCCTGCGCTTCGACCAGCACGGGGCGTGTGCCTTCCATGCCTGCGAAAACGGCGCTGCCGGAGATTTGTTCTTGGCGCTGTGCAAGGAAAAGGGCGGAGGGGTTTTCAACTTCGGCCAAACCCTGTTCGGCCATTTCAAAAACGCCGATTTCATCCGTCGCGCCAAAACGGTTCTTAACCGCGCGCAAAATGCGGAAAGTGTGACCGCGGTCGCCTTCGAAATAAAGAACGGTATCGACCATGTGCTCCAGCACGCGGGGGCCTGCAATCTGCCCTTCTTTGGTGACGTGGCCGACCAGCAAAAGCGACGTGCCGCGTTTTTTGGCGGTGCGTATCAGTTCCTGCGCGCTGGCGCGTACCTGCGCCACGGTGCCGGGCGCGGAATCGAGGTTGTCGAGATACATGGTCTGGATGGAATCGATAACGATGACATCGATTTTTTCACGCTCCAGCGTTTCGATGATGTCGCGCACGTTGGTCGCCGCCGCGAGCGCAACAGGCATTTTGTCACAGCCCAGACGGCGCGCGCGCATGCGCACCTGGTCGATGGCCTCTTCGCCCGATACATAGGCGCAGCGTGCATGTGCCGACAGCTTCGCCATGACCTGCAAAAGCAAAGTCGATTTGCCGATGCCCGGGTCGCCGCCGATAAGCACGGCAGAGCCGGGGACAAGGCCGCCGCCCGTGACGCGGTCGAATTCTTCGATACCGCTTTTGCGGCGGGGGGCCGCTTCGGCCGCGCCGGAGAGGGCGGCGAATTCAATCACCTTGCCGCGGCCGCGGCTGAGCCCTTGCGGCGGGCGTGCTTCGGATATTTCCTCGACGATGCTGTTCCACTCGCCGCAGGCTTCGCACTTGCCCGCCCATTTGTTGTGGGTGGCGCCGCAGCTTTGGCAGACGTAGAGGCGTTGGGCTTTGGCCATGGTGTATCCGTTCGGGACAATCCGTTCTTTTACTGTTCTTTGTGTAGCATTTTCCGCGCATAAAAAAAACCGCGGAGGCCATGCCGTCCGCGGTTTCTTTATATCTGTCCGTTAAAGTCGCTTACGCGGCTTTTTTGGCCAATGCAGCTTTCGCCTGTTCAGCGATGCTGGCAAAACCGGCAGGGTCGCGCACGGCGATGTCTGCGAGGACTTTGCGGTCCAGCGTGATGCCGGCCAGTTTCAGGCCGCCCATCATTTTGGAATAGGTCAGGCCGTTCAGGCGTGCGCCGGCGTTGATACGCTGAATCCACAGACCGCGGAATTCCGCTTTCTTGGCGCGGCGGTCGCGGTATGCGTATTGCAGAGCCTTTTCGAGGCGTTGCAGCGCCATGCGGAAGCATTTGCTGCTGCGGCCGCGATAGCCTTTGGCCAGACGCAGGACTTTTTTGTGACGATTGATAGAGGATGTACCACCTTTAACGCGAGCCATTATGCAGCCTCCTTCTTCGCTTTATTTTTGGCATTGAGCTGCATTTGCTTTTTCAGCTGTTGGCGCGTCTTGCGCTTTTTGCTGCGCTCATAGGGCAGGAAGTTGTCGAGAATGATTTTCGCATCCATGTCCGCCATAATCAGGGTGGCACGGCTGTCGCGTTTCATTTTCTTGGATTTGCTGACAAGGCGGTGGCGCTTGTGTGCGGCGCGGGCTTGTACTTTACCGCGGCGGGTCACACTGAAACGCTTTTTGGCGCCCGAGTGGGTCTTCATCTTTGGCATTTTCTTTTCCTTTCGATTAAACGTTCAGCAGTAGGCGAGGCAGCCAAATACGAGCCAGCTTACCGCCGCAGCCCCCGAAAGAGCTGCTTTAAGTGGGTTTTTATAAGAGAAAGCCTTGCTTTGAGTCAAGGAAAAGCCATCTTGCGTCGTCAAAAATATGGCAAAACCAAAGAGGCTTGACAGCAAACAATTCCATAATTATAAAACATTGTGCGTTTTTAACGGCCGTTCAAGATTATGGTATTGAAAAACTTGACTTTCTGCCCTTGCGGCCTAAAAAATGAAACATGAAGAGGAAGGAGGAGCCCGATGATTGATCGTCTCCTGAACATACTCGGCCTTGGTGACGGTTCCCTGAACGGGGCGTCCGAATGGCGTCGCCGGCACGTCCGGCATGATATCCGGGAATCAGGCGTGGAAGCGGAAGTTGAAATCAACGGCCGCGCCTATAGCCTGCGGGACTGGAGCATGGGCGGGCTTTGCTTTGATGCCGACAACATGCCCGAAGCCGGACAGGATATCGATATGAATATCCGCTTCCGCCTGCCGCATGAAACCATCACTATCCGCCAGAGCGGCCGCGTGGTGCGCGCGATGAAAAAGCGCATCGCCGCCGAATTCGTGCAAACGACGCCCGATATGCAGCGCCGTTTCCGGAAAGTGCTGGATGGCATGCACGCCCTGCAATTCGTGGAATCGCAGGTCGCCTAAGGCACGCTTTCGGGTGGGATTGCCCTGTGCCCGCATTTGCGGGCGGTTGCCACTTGCGGCCAAAACAGCTAAAACAGACAAAAGATTAAGCTCGCCTGCACGCCTATGGCTGCAGGCGCTTCGCACGGGAGGCATAGCGCATGATAGGCACGTTCATCTTTTTGCTGGGCATTGTCGGCCTTGTGGTGCTTTGGTGCTTTTTCAGCTTTCAGCCGCGCTATGTGAACGAGCGTTTGCTCAAGGCCTTCAACTGGACGGTTGTGGGCATGTGCGTGATGTTCTGCCTCGGCCTTTGCGCCTATATCTATAGCGACATGTCGCCCGAAGGCCGCGGGGAGTATTTCTTCCTCTTCGCGCTGGGCGGCTGCCTGGGTGTGGAAATTGTTTTTTTCAGCGTCGGGCTTTTGCTGCGCAACTTCTGGATTTTTGCGCCGCCGCGCCGCCGCGGGCATAGCCTTTTCGATTAACCGCCGTCTTTTCCGCATACAGGGAGCTTGCCATGACGTCCTCTTCCTTCGACCGTGACGCTGCCGCCGCACGGGTTGCATCGCTTTTGCTGGATATCGAGGCGGTGCATTTTAATGCGGATACGCCTTATATCTTTACCTCCGGTTGGGCGAGCCCCGTCTATATCGATTGCCGCAAGGTGATTTCGTTTCTGGACGCGCGGCGCGAAATCATCGCGCTGGGCGCGGCGCAGCTGTCATCGGCGCTCGATGTTGCGGCGATTGATTACATCGCCGGCGGCGAGACAGCGGGCATTTCCTACGCCGCATGGCTGTCGGAAACGCTGGGCAAGCCGATGCTGTATGTACGCAAGAAACCCAAAGGCTTCGGCCGCAACGCGCGTATCGAAGGGCAATTCCCCGAAGGCGCGCGCGTGCTTCTGGTCGAAGACCTTGCGACCGATGGAGCGAGCAAGGTTTCCTTCGCCGATGCCCTGCGCGAAGCAGGCGCGGTCGTGACTGATGTTTTTTCTGTGTTTTTCTACGGCATTTATCCCGAAAGCGCGAAAATTCTGGGCGATGCGGGCTTGTCGCTGCATGCGCTTTGCACATGGCGGGACGTTTTGGCCGAAGCGCGCCGCCGCGGCAGCTTCAAGCCGGAGGTTCTGGCGGAAGTTGAAAAATTCCTCGCCGCACCTGCCGCATGGTCGGCCGCCCATGGCGGCGCCAGCACGCGCAGCGTTTCTGCCTGACAACGCCCGGGCAGCTGATGTGCATGGATAAAATATTTATCACGCTGGCCGGTTTTTTTGGCGCATCGGGGGTGGCGCTCGGTGCCTATGCCAGTCATGGCCATATTTTCGCCGATGACGCCGCGCGCGCCAGCATGCAAATGGCCGTACAATATCAAATGCTGCATGCACTGGCGCTTCTGGCGCTGGGTATCTGGGCGCGGGCGGGCGGCAAGTCTGTACCTCTTCTGGCGGCGGGGGCGCTGTTCACACTCGGCATTCTGGTTTTTTCCGGCTTCATTTATTTGCGCACCCTTGGCGTGACAGAGGCCTTGCGCGGTTTTGTGCCGTCGGGCGGGGTGGCGTTGATGCTGGGCTGGCTTTGTGCGGCTGTTGCCGCATGGCGACCCGCGCCCGCGCGGGCATAATCTTTTTTGAAATCAAAGGGTTCTATATCGACATCGCCGATTGACATATTGCCGCACGGATGTTAGGTAAATAGACCTTTCCACTCTCCGCCCGAAAGCAGATTCGCCATGCCGATGGATACTTCAGACGTCAAGCTTGTGCGCGGGATTCTCGAAGCCGTACGCAGCGGCGACGAGGTCACGCACCAGCTGCTGCGTCTGCTGAAAGAGCAGTCGGTGAAAAACGATGCGGGCACGGCCAAGGCTTTCAATCGCGTCGCCGATGCGCTGGAGGCGATGACGGCGGAAATTCGCGGTCTGCGTGAAGACCTGAAACCCTCTATGCAAAAACCGCGCGGCCTTGCTGCGCAGAAACCGGCGCGCGGCGCGGGCGGGGGCGCACCATGAGCGAGTGGAGCTACTACGACAAACGCGATGTTGTCGATAACGCCAAGACCGCAGCCAAAGGTGTCACAGACACGCAGCGGGAAATAAAATCCCTGCGCGACGAGGTGAAGGCGCTGCGCGATGAACAGCGTGAACTGCTGCGCGTCAACCGCCAGCTGCTCGAAGCCTTCAACCGCATGGCGCGCGATGTCGAGCGCATGCGCGAAGAAATGTATCCGAATGACAACGCGCCCAAGCGCGGCCTGAAACGCCCCGCGGCCATGAAAGTGGTCAAGAAAAACTGACCTAGGCTTTGCGGCTTTCCGTCACGGGTTTGTCGTGGTCAATTTTCATCGTAATCGACAAAAACGCTGCAAGGTCGCGGAAACTGATGACGCCCATGAAACGCGCGTCTTCGCCCGTGACCATCAGCATTTCCCGCCCCTGCGATTGCATGAGGTCGAGCGCGTCATAAGCCCCCGCGTCGATGGCGATGGTATTATCGGCCGATGGGCGCTCCATCACACTGCCGACATGCAGCCAATGCCATTTATGCCGGTCGAGCGACAGCAGCGCCTGCAGCGTCACTACGCCGACCAGCTTGTCTTTTTCCAGCACCGGAAACGCTTTTTGATAGTGTTTGTACACATATTGGTCGACCATTTCGTTGATGGTCAGGTCGGGCGTGACGGTAACGATGCGGTTATGCATGAAGCGCGCAACGGTTTCCGATGCCAGCAGGCTGCGGTTTTCGGTCTGGCGCACGTTGTATCCGCCCGCCGCATGCAGGAAAAGCCCCATGATGCCCGTCCACATGCCGGACATCACATCGTTGTATTGCAAAATAAGCCAGACGGCATATCCCAAAAGCGCGTATGAAAACACCGCGCCAAGGCTGGAGGCAATGCGCGTCGCCAGCACCAGATTGCCCTTCACCTTCCAGATAACAGCGCGCAGCGCCCGCCCGCCATCCAGCGGGAAGGCGGGGATGACGTTAAACCCTGCAATCAGGATATTGAGAAGGCCAAGGAAGTGCAAAACTTCCGACGTCGGGCCTTCCGGCATGTAAATCAGATACGTCTGATAGGCGCCATAAAAAATACCGCCGAGCAGCGCGCTCATCGCCGGGCCTGCCAGCGCCATGAAAAATTCGCCCTTGGGGTGGCTGGGCTCCCCCTTCATTTCCGCAACGCCGCCGAAGATGAACAGCGTAATGCTTTCAATCGGCATCTGGTAATATTCAGCGATGACGGCATGCGCGACTTCGTGTGCGATGATGGACACCATCAAAAGCCCGAGCGCGGAGAGCGACATCAGCTGGTACACATCCGGATGGTGTCCGGGTATCAGGCGCGGAAACGTATTCGTCGCCAGCATCCAGTAGATGAGCAGAGAGAGAAATACCCAGCTGAGGTCCGCCTTGACCTTGAAGCCGAAGCAGGTGAAAAGTGTGGCCCGTTTAAAAAACACGCTCTGTCTTTCTTTGTTTTTATTTTTGCCTGTGCCGTTCTTTC
>DQGU01000203.1 GCA_003524565.1 Rhodospirillaceae bacterium | reverse complement strand
GCTCGCGCAGACCCTGCGCTGCGGCGCCGTCACAAATGACAGCCAGCAGCATAAACGACAGAATGAAAATATAAAACGCGCGCAGGGGCATCATTTTTTCCTTCCTTGCCAGTATAGGAGTGATACTGGCGTGCGGGCAAGAAGCCTGCGCAGGCTAAAAAACTTTATTTGCTGTAAAGCGCGGCAAGACGGGCGTATAGAATGGCAGGCTCTGATGCTTCTATCAGCAGCGTTTTCTGGCGGCTGGTATCGCCCGAAATAAGGCTGAAAGCAGATTTGGGAAGCCCCCATTCCTGCGCCAGAAAATCGACCAAGGCGCGATTGGCTTTACCGTCTTCGGGCACGGCATTCACGGATATTTTCAAAAGCCTGCCTGCATCCGCCCCGCCCGCTTCCTCTGCAAATCCTTGCACGGCGGTTTTGCGCGCCCCCGGCGTCAGTCGTATGCGCACCGTGACGCCTTTGCTATGCAGATGAAACGGCATCAGGGGGATTTCGGCGCGTTGCCGGAAGGCTTTTTAGCCGGCATATCATGCGTAATAACGCTGCCGTTTTGAAGGTCGATGGATTTCACGATGCCGTCCGGATGCAACGTGACAACAGGAATGGAATCAAAATGCGCACCGTAATATGTTTTGGCAACCGCGGGCACAATCGGGCGCGTGCTTTCCACGCCCGTTTGCCAGTCGGACGCCACGGCGATGTTCATGCCGTATCCATCGGCCAGTTCAGGCGTTGTGCCCGTGCCTTTCACAAAAATCTGGAACTGCGCCAGAAACACCGTTTCATTTGTTGCCGCGCGCGCGCCAAAAGCCGCATTCGCGCCCTGCGTCGGCGGCACGTTAAAATCGCTGCCGTCCTGCGCTTGCCAGTTCACTTCAACCAGTTTCGACGCCTGCTGTTCAAACGGCGCAGGGCCATAGGCTTCATCAATATAATCGGCCAGCTTTCCCGCTTTCAAATCTGCGACAAAACGCGCGCTCAGCCCTTCGGCACCAAGGTTATAGAGGTCGAAAATCTCTTTGGCATTCGCCGCCTGCGCGCTCAGGTCTTTGCCTTTGACCATTATCATCGCGGCGGTTTTGTCGCCGCTTGAGGGGATGACTTCTTCTTTCGAACCCGAATGGTCGCCCGGGTTGTGAAAACGCATTTCCGTGCCCGATACGTTGCTGACAATCAAACGCACGTCAGGGCGACGCGGCGTTTGCGGCAGGGCCATGCCCTGCGCATCCAGAAGAGCTTTGACCTGCGTCCAGATTTTATCGGCCTCGACGACCTTATCCTGCCACGACTGTCCGGCGCCGAAGCCTTCTGCGGGCACGGGTTTATTTCCGTTTTTGTTGAAATCATCGTCGAGGGACATGGGTACCTGATAAAACAAGCTGAAGCCCGATTATAACAGGCCCTGGTTTATTTTATGTCAAAAAATACAGGGGTGTATTTTTACTTACGAAGCCTTTGATTTATCACGCAACATCAGGCCTATCACCAGAAAAATCAGCGTTTTGATTTTCTGGCGCAGGCCTCGATGTTAACCATATTAGTCCTTCAACTTGCGCAAAACCATGCCGGGGCGCGCCGTGATGGCAGGTTTTTCAACGGCGAAGCGACCATTCGATGCGGCAATGAACTCATCCACAGCCTGCGTTTCGCCCGGCCATTCTTCCAGCCCGTATTCGTCAAACACAAATACGCCGCCGACCGAAAGTTTGTCATGCAGCATGTCGAGCATGACCTTGCACGGCTCATACAAATCCGCATCGTAGTAAAGGAAGGAGAATTTCTTATCCGGATTTTTATTCAGAAAGACCGGCAGCGTATCTTCGATAAAACCCTGATGGATTTCGATATCGTTTTGATAACCGAACAGGTCGATAACTTTTTGCAGGGTTTGCAGATTGCCCTGATATTTGCCCTGATTGCCGTCCTGCACGCCGTCTTCGGCTTTGAAGTTTTGCAAACCTTCGAAACTTTCGAAGCAATGAATTTTTTTGCGCCCCTGCAGGCCGTAAATCTGGCACAGCTTGGCAAGGTAAATCAGGTTGGATCCTTTGTGGGATCCGAATTCCGCGATATCCCCTTCAACATCCGCAACGCTGCGGAAAACGTCGAGGATTTCGACCGTACGCGCCAGCGTTTTGATACCGACATAAAGCGGCCAGTGGTCAACAACGTCATAAATTTCCTGTTTGCCAAGCTGGTCGGAAAGTTCTTTGCGTTTCGCAAGAAAAGGGCTTTTTTGTTTCATGTTATCCTGCATTTTTGCGGGTGATGACGGCGTCAATCGTATCCATGCTGTTGTCGGCTTTGCCGCCGTTTTCACAGTCGAATTTCCACTGGTGCCGCGGGCATACGACATATTTTCCGTCGAACGTCGCATATTTCAAATCTGCGCCCTGATGCGGGCAGAAACGGCGGCAGGTCACGCTCGACTGGCCGTCGGGGCTTGTCAGGGTGACACACTCGTCGCTGCCGCGGAATTGCACCAGTTTTTTAAGACCGAAATCCAGATCGTCGTCGTCGTTCGCCACGAAAAACGTGCCCATGGCGGAATCGAATACATCGGGCATGCGGCGGCTGCGGAACAGGAAGGACAGGAAATAAGTGCCCCACCCCTTGCCCGAGTGAATGAGTTTTTCAATCGCGGCCGTATTGGTGGTGTGCAGGTAATAAGGCGCCTGAATATCCGCTTGCACCGCTTTTTTCAGCGCGGGATTGGCAGGATCGATACCGTAAATCACAGACGTTCCATCAGCCCGCTTCACGTCAAAATAAAGCGCGCAGCCGAGGGTGATATTCTGGTTTTTCTTGAGAACCTCTATCTTGCGGTTCATTTCATGCTCGAAAAACGCCAGCACTTCGGCATCGGAAAGCGGCGCAGGCTTCGGTGCGGCGGCATCGACGTCGCGGTAATACTGAATCATGCCGCGGATATCGTCGTCCGACAAAGGCTCCGCGATATCTTCAAATTCAAAACCGCCCTGCCCGTCCGGCGCTACGCTGCCCAGCACGTCCAGCGGCACGCATTCAACGCCGCTGTCCTTGCTGTCCATATAGGCGTGAAATTCCCACCATTTCGGGAAGATATTTCCCTCTTCGAAATTCAAATGTTCATGCTGCGGAAAAGAAAATACAGCAGGCCCGGCAGACGGCATGTAAAAACGCGGTTTCATATCGCGGATGAAGTTGCGCACGGCCACAAATTTGCGCATCTTTTTCTGACGCGAAATCTGTTTGTATTCTTCGTCGGACATTTCATAGCAAATCGGGTGCATATTCGCGCCACTGAACTGCGACGAGAGAATATCAATCGGCCCGCAGCGTTCGGCCAGCCACTGTGCGCGGTCGAAAATCTTGCAATCGTTCCCGTCAAAGAACGACAACCCCTCCGCACGCATGAAAATCGCGCTGTCGCGGTTGATGCCGCTTTCATCGATAAAAATGCGGAATTCAATGTCGTGGAATCTCTGCGGGTCGTCTTCGGCCAGCAATTTGGGCTCGATACCAAGATTGCGGCTGATGAGTTTTTTAAGGAAGGTGTTTTCGTACGCAGGCACGCACATGTGATCGGCGTGCGGCAGGATTTTTTTCAGGGTTTCTTCGTCGTAATGATCTTCGTGTTCATGCGTCACATAAACCATCACCGGCTTTTCGCGCATTTTGGCGAGCACCCAGTCGAGCGCATGGGCGTTCGGCGGCAATTGGCGCCAAGCGCCCAGAAACGCGCCGGCCGGATTGAGCCATGGATCGACCACAATCGCCGCTTTGTCGGTTTCAAAACAAAAACTGGCATGGCCGAGATAGGTCAGACGAGTCATCAGAAATGCACTCCGCGCGATTTATTGTATTCGTAAGTCTCTTTATTCCTTCGGCGGCTTCAAGTCCCGAAAACCGAAACCGGTATTTATTGGTGGGCCCGGAGGGACTTGAACCCCC
>DQGU01000129.1 GCA_003524565.1 Rhodospirillaceae bacterium | reverse complement strand
GCGCGCCCATTCCTGCGTCAGATGCGCAACCTGCTCAATCAGCACACGCACTTTAACATCGGCAGGGTAAAGCTTCAGATAACCCGCTTCGATGGTGGACAGGTCGAGAATGTCGTTCACCAGCGATACCAGACGCTGTCCGGCTTCTATCATGTTCGACGTATATTCCAGCTGGCGTTCGTTCAGCGGGCCGAAATACTGGTGATGCAGCATCTCGGTAAAGCCCATGATGGCGTTGAGCGGCGTGCGCAGCTGATACGACACGTTGGCGAGGAAGTCGGTTTTGAGGCGTTCGGCCTCTTCCAGCGCGGAATTTTTCTCCATCAGCGCCTGTTCGACCTTGACCGTATCGGTGATGTCAAACCATGCGTTCAATATATTTCCATCCGGCAGCGGGACGATGGAATATTCAAGCACGCTGCCGTCCGCGCGGCTGAGGCGCCCCTTGCGCGGCTCTCTCTCCAGCGCGTTCGACATCAGCAGGTTTTTCATCTGCGGCCACGCGGCGGAGGGGAAGAAGGCGCTCAGCCCGTCGAGCACCTGCGTGATATGCGGCTCTTCGCCGAGCGCCTTGGGCTTGATGTCCCACATGCGTTTGAAAGCTTCGTTATAAAGGCGCAAACGGCCGTCTTCGCCGTAAACCGCGATGCCCTCGACAAGATTATCCAGCGTTTCGCGCTGCACGGCCATAAGGGTGTTATAGGACGTTTCCAGCTGCAAACGGCTGGTCACGTCTTCCATCGTCAGGAGCAGCCCGCCCATGGGGCGCGGCACGCAAATCAGGCGCACCACCGTGCCATCGGGCAGGTATTGCATTTCCTCGTACGGCTCCAGAAGCGAGGTAAAGCGGCTGACCCATTGCTGCTTGAACTGTTTGTAGTCGGCTTGTTCGGGCAGTTTGCGCAGCTCGCGCAGCTTGTCGATAACTTCGAGGATTTTCGGCTTGGTATCCATCCAGTGGCCAGGCATGCCGGTCAGCTGTTCGTAATACGAGTTATAAAATTCAAGCCGCATATCGGCATCGAACATGGCGATGCCCGTGCGCAGCTGTTCCAGCGTTTCGCGCTGGGATGCAGACAGGCGCTCATACGACGTCGCCCATTCTTCTTCTTTGGTCACGTCAATCGCGATGCCAATCATGCGCTTTTCCTGCGGCATCGGTATTTCAATCAGCTCGTACAGGCGGCGCTGGCCATCGACAATCATGTGCCCGCGCAGGGATTGCGGCGATAGTTTCGCCATGGCGCGCTGCGCCAGCACGCGCTGCGTCACGTCATTGCGCGCGGCACCTGTGAGCGGCAGCTCTTTTTGTTCCGCGACCGCCCCCGCGGCGGTATCATCAAGAATGCGGGCATAAAGTTTGTTGCACCATGTCAGGTCGAGCGTATGGTTGCGCATCCAGACCGGATAGGGCAGTGCGTTGAAGCTGCCGCGCAAATCCGCCTCGCGTTTTTCGACCTTGCCCATCGCCTCGACGCTTTTGAGCGCGGCCTGCGCAAAGTCGGTAATATCCATGACCCAGATGACGGAGAAAATCTGCCGCCCGTTTTGCACCACGCCACGCTTGCCGAAAACCTTGAGTGCGGTTTTGCCGCCGCGGCTATACATACCGATATCGAAATGTTCGCCGTATTGCTGGAGACGGTCATAAAGCCCCTCGAGCGCGGCCGCATCGCCGGGGGCGAGGCCTTCTTGTATATCGCCGAGGCTTTCGACTTTTTCGACGCCCAAAAGCTGGCAGAAACCTGCCGACATTGCCTGCACGCCGTCCTGATCCCAGCCGCAATATTCCAGCGGCACGGCGCGCGAAAACGCCTCCAGCCGGTCATACTGGCGCGAGAGGTGGCGTTTTTCACGCCGCGCAGGCACCAGCGCGTCGAGCAGACGGTCGGTCAGCGACAGTTTGGGTTCCGTTGATGCGGCGGCATCTTTGTTGATTTCTTCCCCGTTCACCCAAACATGTTAAAACGCTTCCCTTGCGCGAACAAGGGAAGCGTTTGTAAAAGCTAAAAATTTTTAGCTTGAAGCGGATTAGTAGCGGTAGTGTTCCGGCTTGAAGGGGCCGGCGCTGTCCATGCCGAGATAATCGGCCTGTTTTTCCGTAAGCTTCGTCAGCTTCACGCCCAATTTTTCAAGGTGCAAGCGTGCGACTTTTTCATCCAGATGTTTCGGCAGGACATAGACTTTGTTTTCGTACTTGTCGCTGTTGTTCCAAAGCTCGATTTGCGCCAGAACCTGATTGGTGAAGGACGACGACATCACAAAGCTGGGATGCCCCGTCGCGCAGCCAAGGTTCACAAGGCGGCCTTCGGCCAGAACGATGAGTTTTTTACCGTCGGGGAATACGACTTCGTCCACCTGCGGCTTGACGTTTTCCCATTTGTAGTTACGCAGCGCCTCAATCTGGATTTCGCTGTCGAAGTGGCCGATGTTGCACACAATCGCACGGTCTTTCATTGCGCGCATGTGGTCGAGCGTAATCACATCGACGTTACCGGTGGCGGTGACGAAGATATCGCCCTGTGCCGCCGCCTCTTCCATCGTCGTGACCTGATAGCCTTCCA
This sequence comes from Rhodospirillaceae bacterium, assembly GCA_003524565.1. GTDB lineage: Bacteria > Pseudomonadota > Alphaproteobacteria > Micavibrionales > UBA2020 > UBA2020. Next base: position 7,052 of record DQGU01000129.1, on the reverse strand, counting down.
TCGCGGCCTGCAGCGCGCAGATGGGGTCGATTTCAGTGACCAGAACGCGCGCGCCCTGCGTGCGCAAGCTGGCAGCGGAGCCTTTGCCCACGTCGCCATAACCGCAAACAACGGCAACTTTGCCCGCAACCATCACGTCGGTGGCGCGCTTGATGCCGTCCACGAGGGATTCACGGCAGCCATACAGGTTGTCGAATTTGGATTTGGTCACACTGTCGTTGACGTTGATGGCGGGCACTTTCAGCTCGCCCTTTTTCGCCATTTCATACAGGCGGTGAACGCCCGTGGTGGTTTCTTCGGAAAGGCCTTTGATACCGTCCAGCAGCGCCGGATATTTCTGGTGGATAAGCTGCGTGACGTCGCCGCCGTCATCCAGAATCATGTTCGGCACCCAGCCGTTCGGGCCGTGCACGGTCTGCTCGATGCACCACCAGAATTCTTCTTCGTTCATGCCTTTCCACGCAAAAACCGGAATGCCCGCAGCGGCGATAGCGGCCGCAGCCTGGTCTTGCGTCGAGAAGATGTTGCAAGAAGACCAGCGCACTTCCGCGCCAAGGTCCACCAGCGTTTCAATCAGCACGGCGGTCTGGATGGTCATGTGCAGGCAGCCGACAATGCGTGCGCCTTTCAGCGGAGCCTTGCCTTTGTATTCGCTGCGCAGCGCCATCAAACCGGGCATTTCGGTTTCGGCAATCGCGATTTCCTTGCGGCCCCAATCGGCCAGCGAGAAGTCTTTTACCTTGAAATCACCAGCGGCGGTTTGCTTTGCCTGTGCCATCGTCATTGCCTGCTCCTTTTGGGCTTGAATTCGAAACTGCCCTTAAAATAAGGAAAAAGGCCGGAAATTCAAGAATAAACTCGGCAATAAAGCGGCTTATTCACGCCCCGAATTGTTCGACAATGGCTTTAATCTGCGCGGGGTCGTATTGATCCATGACGGCGCGTGCGTGCGCTTCGGCATCGGCCAGCCGCAAAGACCTGATTCGCTGCTTGATGCGCGGCAGGGCGGCAGAGCCGACCGAAAACTCCCGCAGGCCGAGCCCCAGCAAAAGCGGCGTATAAAGCGGGTCAGCGCCCATTTCCCCGCAAATGCTGACGGGTATGCCCGCACGCCGCGCAGCTTCAAGCGTGAATTCGATAAGCCGCAAAACCGCCGGATTGAGCGGGTTATAAAGCGCCGCCACCTGGTCGTTGCCACGGTCAATGGCCACCGTATATTGCACAAGGTCGTTGGTGCCAAGCGCGAAGAAATCCGATACCGCCGCAAGACTGTCGGCCGACAGCGCGGCGGCCGGAATTTCAATCATCGTGCCAAGGGGCGGCAACGCCTCCGGCACGGCCTTGCCCTCCGCCTTCAAATCCGCATGACAGCGGCGCAGCAGCTGTGCGGCCTGCTCAACCTCTTCGGCTGTTGTCACCATCGGCAAAAGAATACGCACAGGGCCATGCGCCGCCGCGCGCAGCATGGCGCGGAATTGCTCGGTCAAAAGCTCCGGCCGCTTGAGCGACAAACGTATAGCGCGCAGGCCGAGGGCAGGGTTCGTCGCTTCCGCAATCCATGCGCCCATCGCGCGGGCGATTTTATCGCCGCCGATATCGAGTGTGCGGAACGTCACGCTGCGCCCCGTCATCGTACGCACTACGGCGACCATGCTTTCGTATTGTTCTTCTTCGTCCGGCAGGGTGCTGCGGTTCATGAACAAAAATTCGGTGCGGAAAAGGCCGATACCATCCGCGCCGGATTGCACAATCGCCTCCGCATCGCGCGGCAGCTCGAGGTTTGCACGCAAGGAAACCGCCGTGCCGTCCGCCATTTCGGCGGGCAGATGAATGATTTTATCAAGGTCGTCGCGCGCGTTTTGCAGCGCCTGCTGGCGCGCGCGGTATTCGGCCAGCGTTGCTTCGGACGGGTTTAAAATCAGAACCCCCGCAACACCATCAACAATCGCCGTACCGCCATGGCCGCCGCTATCCAGCATCGCACCATCGACGCTGAGCACCGCCGGAATGCCGAGGGAACGCGCCATGACCGCCGTATGTCCCGCCGCGCCGCCGTGCACGGTGGCAATACCCGCAAAACGTTTCGGATCCATCAGCGCCGTATCGGCGGGGGAAATTTCCTTGGCCAGCACAATGCCGCCCGGCGGCACGGAATCAAGCGCGATATAGGGCAGGTTCATGAGGATGCGGATAAGGCGGTTGCTCACCGCCTCCACATCGTCGATGCGCGCGGCGATATATTTATCCTTGAGCGCGCGGAACTGGTCGGTCAGCTCCTGCATCACATGTTCAATCGCCGCTTCGGCGTTGATACCCTCCGCCTCGATGCGCTTCAAAACCCCGCGCACAAGGCGGGAGCCGGAAAGCATCGCCAGATGCGCATCAAGCAAAAGACCGATTTCCTCCGCCGCCGTTTCGGGCAAATGGGCGCTTTGCTCTTTCAGCTCCCCAAGTTCGGTCTGCGCGGACATGACGGCGGATTGGAACCGCGATTGTTCCGCCTTCACATCGGCGGCGGCGATTTTCCATTCCGGCACGCGCGGGCGTTCCAGCTGCACCAAAAAGGCGGGGCCGATGGCAATGCCGTGCGAAACGCCAATGCCGCGCAGGATTTTTTCGCGGCGGTCCGGCGACATTACACGTCCTCGTCAAAACGTCTGGAAACAAGCTGCTCCAGCGCGGCCACGGCTTCTGCCGCGCCCTCGCCGGTGGCAGAGATATGGATGGAGGTTTCAATACTCGCCGACAGCATCAAAAGCCCCATGATGGACGCGCCGGACACTTCCATATCGTCCTTCGCCACCGTCACATCCGCGCCCAGTTCTTCGACCAGACGCACGAATTTTGCCGCCGCGCGCGCATGCAGACCGCGGCGGTTGACAATCATGACGGTTTTTTCAGCACGGGCAGACATTCATTATGCCTGCAAAAGTGCGGTTGCGACGTTGATATATTTGCGCCCCGCCTCGGCCGCCAGCTCCGCCGCCTTGCTCAGGCTTTCGGTCTGGCGGGCGGAGGCGAGCTTGATAAGCATCGGCAGGTTGATACCGGCCAGCGCCTCTACATTTTTTTCCGACGTAACAGAAATGGCGAGGTTCGACGGCGTGCCGCCGAACATATCGGTCAGCACAATCACGCCCTTGCCGCTATCGACGTCTTTAATACGCTGGATGATTTCCTGACGCTTGGCTTCAAGGTCGTCATCGGGCGACGTGCATACGGGCGCAATCTGTTTTTGCGGCCCGACCACATGTTCCATCACGGCGATAAATTCCTCGGCAAGGCGGCCGTGGGTGACGATAACAAGACCAATCATGCTTTTTTCCTTTTTTTTGTCGTTGTTTTTTTCTTATTCGCTTCGGTGGCGTTCAAACCTTGCCGCTCCGCGGCGTTCAAACCCTGCCGCGCGCTCCAGCCCGCAAGGTCACGGTGGCGCACTTCGGCGCTATAGCCCGCGGACGTGAACCACGCCCCCAATTGCTCCGCCGTAAAGACGGAGCGATGCCGCCCCCCCGTGCAACCGACGGCAATCGTGAGGTAATGCCGCCCTTCGCGCAAATACCGCGGCAAAAGCGGCGCCAGAAGCCCCGTAAGGCTTTTGAAAAACGGTTTGTAGCCGCTGTCGCGCCGCACCTTGTCTGCAACCGGTTTATCAAGGCCGGAAAGCGGACGCAGTGCAGGGTCCCAATGCGGATTATCAAGAAAACGCACGTCGAAAACCAAATCCGCTTCACGCGGCAGGCCGTTTCTGAAGCCGAAAGACGTGATGAAAACCTTGAGCCCCGGGTCTTCTTCAAGACGGAAATAACCTGTGAGAATACGCTTCAAATCCTGCGGACGCAGATGCGATGTGTCAATCACATGGTCAACCGCCTCACGCAGGGGCTGGAGCATCGCGCGCTCCTCCGCGATGCCGTCATAGACGGGGCGGTCAACCGCCAGCGGGTGCACACGGCGCGTTTCGGTGAAACGCTGCTGCAAAACATCGGTCTGGCAATCCATGTAAAGCATTTTAAGGTCGATGCCCGGAAAATCGCGCAGGCGTTTGACATGTTCGGCCAGCGCCATGGCGCTGAAATCCCAGCCGCGGCTGTCGATGCCGATGGCAACCGCGCTGCCCTGCCCCGCCTGTTCGGCCAGCAGCGGCCACAGAAGCGAGATGGGCAGATTGTCGATGGCTTTGTATCCCATATCCTCCAAAACCTTGAGCGCGGAGGAATGACCGGCGCCCGCCATACCCGTCACCAGCAGCACGCGGCGCGCAGGGGCGGTTTTTTTAGCGCCTGATTTTTTCGGTGCGGGTTTTTGGGATGTTTTCTTGCTTGGCGTTTTTTTCATGACCTTATTTTACAATCAATTTCGCATCATGGACAACCGCCATCGCGGCGCGGATTTTACAAACGGCGGAAGCGTCAAAGGCATGCAGCCGTAAAACTGGCAACTTGACGCCCAGAATGTCCATATCCTGCCATTCCGGCAGGCGCGGCACGTCTTCGCGCGCCACAAGGTCTATAACAAGGCGCAGCGGCGACGGGTCTGCCGCCGGATAACGCAAAAGCCCGACGCCGCGCACTTCGATAAGTCCGCGAATGGCGTCGATAGCGCCTGCGTAAATTCTGTCCTGCCGCTTTACAAGCTCCACCTGGTCGTCCGATATCAACATCGCCCCCGCCGACATCAGGCGGAAGGCAAGGTCGGATTTGCCGCTGCCCGATGCCCCGCGGATGAACAGCGCGGCAGGCGCATGCACCTCCGACGTCAGCAGCACGGCCGTGCCGTGACGGATAACGCGGTTTGGATTTTGTGGCTTCATCGGGCGCTCCCGCTGGGCGTTCAAGGGCGGGGCGCAGCGCGGGCTTTATGCGCTATCCCCGTTCAGTTTGAGGGCATGGCCGACGAGATACAGCGAGCCCGTAATGATTATACGCCCGCGCGGCGCGGATGCAAAGAACGGCGCACCGAGCGCGGCAGGCAGACTTTCCGAAACGCGGACGTTGTCATAGCCCGCGCCCCGCAGAAGCGCCGCGACATCCGCCGGCGGCTCCATCGGTGCATCGATACCGAAATGCACCGTCTGCGCGGACGTAAAACAGCCCGCCAGACGTTCAAAAAAATCATCAGGGCTTTTGCGTGCCTTGAAAGCGGTCACCAGATGCAGCGGCAAACCGTCGGCACGCGCCCAGCTGTCCACCTGCGCACGCAGGGATTCAGCACCGGAATCGTTATGCGCGCCATCGACCCATAGCTCCCACCCCGCGGGCAGCAGCGCAACAAGCGCGCCTGTTTCAAGCCGCTGCAAACGCCCCGGCCAGCGCACGCGGCGCATGGCTTCGGCCAAAATATCCTGCCGCGCCAGTGCGGCAAAGGGGCTGAGACGCAGCGCCGTGATGGCCGCGCCCGCATTCAGCATCTGATGCGCGCCCGCCAGCGCCGGCAGCGGCAGGTCAAAAGACACATCGCCCGCCTGATACAAAAAACCGTTGCCGCCTGCGCTGACATGCCAGTCACGCGCGCCCAGCTGCACGGCGGAGGCGCGCACACGCGCGGCATATTCGTCAAAAACCACCGGTACGGCATCGTCGAATTGCGGCGCGATGGCAACGGGGCAGTCCGTTTTGATAATCCCCGCTTTTTGTGCGGCGATGTCGGGCAGCGTATGGCCGAGGGTGCGCATGTGGTCGAACGAAATCCGCGTGATAACGGCGCAGGCCGGATGCTCAATCACATTCGTCGCATCCAGAAGACCGCCAAGGCCGGTTTCAAGCAAAACCGCATCGGCAGGCACGCGCGCGAAGGCCAGAAACGACAGCGCCGTAAAAAATTCGAAAAAGGAAATCGCATGCCCTGCCGCCTGCACCGCCGCCGCCGCTTTATCGACTTCCTCGACCAGGGCGTGCAGCGCGGCGTTATCTATTTCCTGCCCTGCAATCACGATGCGTTCGGAAAACCGCACCAGATGCGGGGATATGAAACGGTGGACGGTTTTACCCCCCGCCTCCAGCATGGCCTGCAAAAAAGCGACGGTGGAGCCTTTGCCGTTCGTACCTGCGACATGAAACGCGGGCGGCAGGCGCAAATGCGGGTTGTCCAGCGCCGCCAGAAGATGCCGGAAACGCGCAAGCCCTGCGGGCAAATGCGGAGGGTAGGTATCGCGGATGCGGCAAATCAGCGCCTCGGTCTTTGCATCGGCGCTGTAATTCCAATGCGCAGCTGCGGGCAGCTGCGGCGCGGTTTGCTGGTCGGCGTGTTTCGGGTCAGGCAGCACAGAAATTCTCCGCGCCTTGTATGGCGATGGTGGCGGGCGGGGGTTACGCGCCCGCTTCGTCGTCGCGCGCGGCCTTGCCGTTCAGCAGATGGCCGTTTGCTTTGGCTTTGCGCGATGCCGGTTTGGCCGCGCCGCCATCCATCAAAAGACTGATGATGGAGGCCAGCTTTTCACGCATTTCCTTGCGCGGTACCACAAGGTCAACCATGCCGTGGTCGCGCAGGTATTCGGCGGTCTGGAAACCGTCGGGCAGGCTGGCGCGGATGGTTTCTTGAATAACGCGGCGGCCGGCAAAGCCGATTTGCGCACCCGGCTCGGCAATCTGGATATCGCCCAGCATGGCGAAAGACGCGCTGACGCCGCCCGTGGTCGGGTCGGTCAGGATAACGATATAGGGCAGGCGCGCTTCTTTCACCTGCTCAACCGCAATCACGCTGCGCGGCATTTGCATCAGCGACAGCATGCCTTCTTGCATGCGCGCGCCGCCCGATGCGGGAATAACAATAAACGGCGCGCCCAGCATGACGGCAAGGCGCGATGCGGTCACAAGACCATCGCCCACAGCCGCGCCCATGGAGCCGCCCATGAAGCCGAAATCCAGCGCAGCGATAACGGCGGTGCGCCCGCCAATCGCGCCCTGCGCCACCGCAACGGCGTCTTTGCGGCCGGTCGAGGACTGCGCGTCTTTCAGACGGTCGGTGTATTTTTTGCGGTCTTTGAATTTCAGGGGGTCGAAGGCGGTTTTGGGCAAATCGACCAGCTGGTATTCGCCGCCGTCGAACAGCAT